>CAMLEX010000137.1 GCA_946479055.1 uncultured Bacteroidota bacterium
ACACGCAGGCTAAAACATATCTTTTTTGGGAAATGACCTTTGATAATACGAAATAGACGAATGGGTAATAGAAGAGTGCAATGCTAAACGTGTTGGCTAGTATCATTAAAACAACTACCGAGTCAGGAAAAGCCCTGTTCGGATTAAAAGAGATAGAAGTAAGATGCCATTGTATGATGGACAAGAGAACCCAGAAAACAATGTGCAATAGTAATCTTAGTGGTTTCCTGTCGTAAATTTTTTGAATCAGCCGTTCTGCGTTCATCCGTCTAAATTGAAAGTTTTTCCCCGCTGCTCCTAATTTTTCCGACAAGCTAATGGCTTCCTTCTACAAAAAGCAGAAATCAGCCAACTAAAATTTTTCGCTATCCAACTTTCTTTTTTGTTGGCTGTGAAAAGGGTTTGATAGAAAAAAAATGCGGTTCGGTCGGTTTCATTTTTTAAGATAGTGTAAAGGTTGTCTTTTTGAAAAATAAACACAAAATAATGAAAAAAATAGCCCTGATTGTATTGGCCATTGTTCACTTTTCTTATACGTTATTTGCCCAGGAGTATGGAAAGCGAATCGATAGCCTTGTAGCCCAATATGCCGATAACGCTGAGTTTGCCGGAAGCGTATTAGTAGTAAAAAGCGGGAAGCTGCTCTTAAAAAAAGGTTATGGATATAGTCACACAGAACAGTTGACACCGCATGAGCCCAACACGATATTCAACATCGCTTCACTTACCAAGCCATTTACGGCAGCCTTGATTTTAAGATTGGCGGAAGATGGAAAGCTTTCTACAAATGATCAGTTAAACAAATATTATCCTGCTTATCCAAACGGAGATCGAATTACCCTCCGCCATCTATTAACTCACACATCTGGCATTGCTAACTATACTGATGATAAAAACTTTTCGGCGATGGATCAGAGCAAACAAGTGAGCCTGGAGAAAATAATGTCTTTCTTTAAAGATAAACCATTGGATTTTGAGCCGGGTTCCAGGTTCCGGTACAGTAATTCTGGTTATACAATGCTCGGATATATTATTGAGAATGTAACCGGGATGACTTATGGAAAAGCGTTGGAACTTTTTATTTTTAAACCCCTGGGTATGCGACATACCAGTTATGGCCCACCGGTGAAGAATGAGGGTTTAGCGAAAGGTTACATGATGTATTATAAGAATTTCTCCCTTCCTGCATTTGCGGTTCATCCTTCCATTTCGTACGCAACAGGAGCTATTTATAGCACGGTAGAAGATTTATATAAATGGCATCTGACCCTTCAAAGGGGAAAGTTCTTGTCGAAAGAATCGCTTGATGCTGCTTACCGCAAGGACAAAGGTTCTTATGGGTTTGGTTGGTTTACTGATAGTCTTTATGGAAAACAAAGGGTGTCACATGATGGCAATATTCCTGGTTACAAAGCTAATATCAACCGCATCCCGGAAGACGATGTTTGTGTGATTGCACTGAGCAACGCAAACAACAGCGGTGTGGGAGGCATGGTGCGCAACATCATGAACATTTTATATGATCAGCCGATTTCCAAAACCTTTGCGGAACAACCAGTCATTGCTATGCCCGACAGTATTAAACAATCGTTTACGGGTATTTATAAGTTCAGACAGGAAGATTCTCTGAAGGTTGCTGTACATCTTAAAGACAAGGCATTAATTGTAGCGATTGACGGGCAGTCTGAGTTTGAAATACTACCGGTGTTTAAAAACCAATTCAAGAGCGGACAAACAAGAGTGGAATTTATGATGAACAATGAAGGAAAGCCCGAACAGATTATGATTTATCGGAAAGGAGAGATCATGGGTGCAAAAAAGGTGCAGTAGGATTATCACCAAACGGCAGGTCTGTTAGAGATTATTGTAAAGCGACACTTCACATTATTAAAAACCTAATCTTGAGACAATGGCTGGAATTATAGTTGAATTAATCATATCATGGCTTTTACTTTGGTTTATTTGCAAAAAACACCTTTCTGCTTTAGGGTTTGGACCAACAAAAAGCAGAGTTGCTAATTTGGGCGTTGGGCTGTTAATAGCAGCTTCTTGCTGTACTTTATATCAAATAATGACAACAGCATTTATTAATAATAGTTGGGTATTAAATAAACAAGAGACTGGAAGAACAATATTGGAAAGTTCAAGGTGGACATTAGTATCTGTTTTATATGAAGAGTTAATTCTTAGGGGCGTTTTGCTTTACATAGCCATAAAAAAATTAGATGTTACAAAAGCATGTATTCTTTCCGCAGTTGGCTTTGGCATTTACCATTGGTTCACTTTCAACGTATTTGGAAATCCATTCATGATGGCGATTACTTTTCTAATGACAGGGATTGTTGGACTTTCATGGGCTTTTGCATTTGCTAAAACAGGCTCCCTTTATTTACCAATCGGTTTGCATTTCGGGTGGAATTTATTTTATACTGTTGTATTTTCCAACGGATCCTTTAGACAAGCAATTTTAGTAAGGACAAATGGAAATCAATTACAAGGCACAGAATCATTGTTAGTTTTTCTATTTCAAGTATTTGCTTTACCGCTTCTTACTTTCTGGTATCTCAATCGGTTTTCAAGAAAACAAAAACTTCCCGTTGACAAAGAACAACAACCGCTAATAATGCATTGGCAAAAACCGGGGCAGGACTAGCAAACATCGGCTGTAGCTCCTTCCGCTCCCCTTTATAGCCGGTAAGTAACTTTTCAAAAGTTGAAGTATATTCATATTGGGGCCTTAAGTTTACGACTTTGGTGAGATACGAACCAGGACAGAGGGATGATATTGATCTGACAAAAAGCATTACAGGAGAAGTCCGAATATGAGTATAGCAGCCTTCATTTTATGAACAGCGGAAGTGAAAAGCGATGAGCTTATTGATTACCGTTGTTGTAGCGCTTTACACAGCGATTGGCTGTGCTAAACCCGAGTACGACCGCCTGATTGTTGAAGATGGGACCCCGCAAAAAAAAAGAGAATTTGCCTGAAACCTGTCTCCCGTTTATGCGTCTAATAGAACAAATCAAAAAACATGAAACAAATTATCCCGGTATTTTTAGCATTGACCTTTTGTATCGCATCACAATCTGTTGTCCATGCACAATGTGAAAAGAAACTATCACTAACTTCTTCCAAAACTGAATACCTGGATGCTTCAGGAGCCGTACGAAAAACAAAGGATGAAGTAACCGAAATAACCATTACGGATAAAAGCATCACGATCTCACCGGCCAGCGATCGCACTATGACAGGTATAATTCTGTCGGCTAAATGCGCCTGGCAAGTGCCGTTCAAGGAGGGACAAAGTGAATTCAAAACTCAATTTGAGGACCAGGGAGAGACGAAAAACATTACTATCACATTGGAAGGCAAGGATGGAAAAGTGTCTTTCCTGGCAACCGTTAATGATGCTTCGGACAAAAGAATTCGTGTATGGGCCGACAGTTTTAAGGAAGCGAAATAAATAAATTCAGAAATACAATCAATGGGCTTATCCAGCAGCAAATAGCAGGCAGACCCAATGCAAGACTTCTCCTTATTTTAATAAGAAAGAAATAACTAAGCATTGGGCTGCATTTCATCCAACTTATGGTAGTTGTTGTTTAGCATCGTTTAATCCGGGACACTGTTTGACTACTAAACATAACTATTATACCCTTTTTGCTTGACCAATACTTTTTCAAATAATTTGGGATCTAATAAGCTTTTGATTGTAGGAATGATAAAGTCCGGTGAATAGCCGAATTGATCCAGGTCTCTTTCATTTGTTACACCGGCGAGAGTCAATATAGTTGTAAACCCCATTGAGCCGGCTCCCAAAATATCTGTACCCATCGTGTCACCAATCATTACGGTTTCATCCGTAGAAAGGTTTAAAATTTTTCTGGCCATCTACGATTTCAGGCCGATTTAATTCTCGATTTCAGGAATTGACTGAGAGAATTTGAATAAAAAACCAGGGGAGTCTTCTATCTCCGTTTAAAAATTAGAAAAGGACTTTACAATTCGTCAGATATGAATATTGCAGATGCAACGAAACTATCAACTTGGTTTCTCCATAAAAATTTTCATCGCGGTTGGTATAATCCGAATCTATCGGGATGCTCGTCCGCTGCGACGGTTTATAGCTCATTTCATGTCGACTCCCTTATCAAAAGCTGTGTTTTTAATACCACCGTTTTATGGTTTGTTTTTACACCCTCGTCATTTCCTTCATTGCTGATTTCTTTTAACACCAGCCTGGCAGCTTCCCGTCCAAGATCAAATGTAGGTTGAGCCACCGTAGTAAGTGCAGGATCGACTAATTCAGAAGACAAGTCATTACTAAAGCCCACGATAGCGATATCCTTCGGAATTCGCAATTTATTTTGTTTTATTACTCTCATGGCTGCTATCGCGGTAGGGTCGTTCATGCAAAAAAGTGCATCGGGTGGGGGCGAAAGCGTTAAGAAGTGCTGAACATAAATTTTTACTTTTTCCAGCGAGAGATCATAAGAAATAATAAGGTCATTATCTATGGGGATTTTATGTTTTTTCAAAGCATCGAGATAACCTTGTAAACGAAGCTTGCTGTTTATCAATGAATCGGGTCCGGCAAGATGCGCTATTCTCCTTCTCCCTTTTTTAATAAGGTGTTCTACGGCATTAAACGCAGCTTCATAATCATCCACAACCACTTTAGGTGTATCCAGCAAATCTGTAACACGGTTAAACATTACCAAAGGAATACCTCTTCTTTGTACCAGTTTGAAGTGATCAAAATTCCTCGTTTCTTTTGTATGTGATGCAATGATACCATCGACTTGTTGGGAGAGCAACAATTTTACATTTTCCACTTCCCGCTCATAATTTTCATTGCTGTGGCAAATAATGCATTTATATTTTTCGGCATCAAAAATTTCCTCAGCTCCTTTTATTATAGAGGGAAAAAAGGAACTCATTATTTCAGGAACCAAGATGCCTACTAACAACGTTTTTCTATTAGCCAGGCTTAATGCTAATGTGTTGCGTTGGTAATCCAGCTTTGCAGCCAGTTCAAGTACAGCAATCCTTGTTTTTTCCTTTACACTGGAGTGCCCCGACAAAGCCCTCGACACTGTTGATTTTGAAATTCCCAATTCTTTGGCAATATCTATAATTGAAATTTGGTGTGACTTCATTTTACCTGTTTTGTTCAAAACTTCGAGGAGAATATAAAAATAATCATTTTGGGAACATTCCCAAAAAAATGGGAACATTCCCAAAAATAATAATTCAAAAAAAGAGTTTTTGTTTCATTTTTTTACTTCATTTTTATGCTTCAAACAAAAAAACGACTGCTATGCTTAAAAATTTTCATCGTTTATTTTCCTCCATCTTTACACTTATAATTCTTACTGCATTTAGTGTTAATGCAGTTGCACAAACAGTAACCGTCACGGGGACAGTGACAGGAAATAACAACGAACCATTATCAGGCGTAACCGTTACGGAAAAGCGATCAAAGAATGCTGTAGTTAGCAGTGCCGACGGACAATTTTCTATTAAGGCTTCGTCTTCCACCTCTGCACTTGTATTTTCTTATACAGGATTTCAAACGGTGGAGCTTCCATTAAATGGCCAAACCAATTTGCAAGTCAGTATGCAGTTGGCCAAGAATGAACTTACCAATGTAGTAGTGGTTGGTTATGGTACCCAGAGAAAAGCGGCTATAACCGGATCGGTTGCTACTATTAAAGGTGATGAACTGAAGCAAACTGCAGTTAGTAACCTGGCGCAGGGATTACAGGCCAGGGTTGCGGGTGTACAGGTTACCCAAAACTCGTCGGCCCCCGGAGGTAATATCAGTGTTCGTGTGCGGGGTACCAATTCATTAAATGGAACATCGGAGCCTTTATATATTGTAGATGGGGTACAGATTTCAAATAGCGGCGGCGTTACAGATATTAGTCCGCTGTCTACCATAAATCCCAATGATATTGAGTCGATCGATATATTAAAAGATGCATCGGCTACTGCTATTTATGGTGCACGTGGTGCAAATGGGGTAGTATTAATTACAACCAAACGCGGACGCAACGGTGCCACCCAGGTGAATTTCGATACATATTATGGGATGCAGGAAATAACAAAGAAACTGAGTGTAATGAATGCATCAGAATTTGCAAGTCTTGAAAACCAGATTTACAGTCCTACCGTTGTATATCCCGATCCTGCCTCATTAGGAAAAGGTACCGACTGGCAGGATCTTATCTATCAGAAAGCCCCTATCCAAAGTCACCAGCTTGCCATTTCCGGTGGATCTGATAAAACACAATTTTCCATTTCGGGCAATTATTTTAACCAGGAAGGAATCATTATCAACTCTGATTTCAAACGGTATTCTTTACGTGCGACCATTGATCATAAAATTAACAACCGGGTCAAAATAGGTACGAGTATTCTTAGCAGTTATACTATCAATAAGGGAGTACCTACAGGAAGCCAAAGTCTTGACGGAGCTGCATCCACAGCCAGTGTAGTGGGTGCTACGCTGGGTGCGCCTCCAACATTGCTGGGTTATCGCCCCGATGGAACCATTTTGCCTTTCGGCGAACAATTCAATAACCGTTACCGTGAGGTAGTAAATCCATTGGGTCTTACAGAAGTGCTGAACCAGACGGCTATTAAACGTACGCTGGCGAATATTTATGGAGAAGTAGAAATTACAAAGGGCCTTGTTTACCGCGCATCTTTTAACACTGACCTTCAAAGCAGTCTTACTGATTATTATTCTCCAAGATATATTATTGCTGCAGGTGATTTAAATGCGAATTCAGGAGCTGCATCAAAATCTAATGGCAATAGCACATTGTTATTACACGAAAGCATTCTAACCTATTCCACCACTTTCGGCAAAAAAAATTCCTTAAAATTTACTGGTGTTTATGCAGCACAGAGCTCACAATATAATAACAATAGTATTTCCGCCACCGGTCTTCCAAATGATGATACCAAAAATGACGCTTTAAATCTTGCAGTAAACCGTAATGTTAACAGTTACCGTGAAAAGCAAACATTGCAATCTTTTATGGGCCGGGTCAACTATGGTTATGATGACAAATACCTGTTAACATTAACGGTAAGATCTGATGGTGCAAGTGTATTTGGCGAGAACAATAAGTATAGTGTCTTCCCTGCTGTTTCAGCGGCATGGCGTATTACGCAGGAAAAGTTTATGAATAATATTACATGGCTCAACGATCTTAAGCTTAGAGCGAGTTATGGTGTAACAGGAAATGCCGGCGCTATTTCCCCATATAAATCTTTGTCATTGTCAGGTCCGGGTAGTAACTACACTTTCAATCATGTGTACACTATTGGTATCAGCCCCGTTGGAATTTCTAATCCCAACCTTAGCTGGGAAAGCTCAACGCAGGCCGACATTGGTCTTGATTTCGAATTATTAAATAACAGGGTTGGAGTTGTTATTGATTATTACAATAAGAAAACGGATAAATTATTATTTGACCAGGCTCTGCCGTTTTCAAGTGGTTACAATACCATTACTAAAAACTTCGGCAGTATTGAGAATAAAGGATGGGAGTTTGCCGTGAATGCCAAAATACTCCAGGGCGATTTTAAATGGAATGTTGGCGCTAACCTTACTTTAAATAGAAATAAAATACTGAGTATTGATGGCGGGCTCACCAAAGAAAAATTTGCCAATGGAAGCACAGTTGCGGTACTGAAAGAAGGATCACCTGTGGGTTTGTTTAAAGCCTATATTTTCGATGGTATTTACCAGACAGGAGAAGCAGTAATGGCAGGATCCGGCAGCCGTACCGGAGGTACTAAGGTAAAGGACCTGAATAAAGATGGTCAGATTACCGGTAGTGATCAAATGATAGTCGGCGATCCCAATGCAGATTATATTTTTGGCTTTACTACCAATTTATCCTACAAAGGATTTGATCTTGGAATATTCCTGACCGGTGTTCAGGGAAATGATCTTTATAACCTGAGCCGCTATAGTTTCGAAAACCCGCTTGGCCAGCGTAATGTTTTCCAGGAGCTGGTTAACCGCTGGTCGCCCACTAATCCCACGAATGAATATGTGAGCGGTTTCCAGGGTCAGCGTATACCGCTTACCGATCGTTTTGTGGAAGACGGTTCGTTTATCAGGTGTAAAAATATCAGCCTGGGATACAATTTCACTTCCATTAAACATGTAAGAAATATCCGGGTGTATGTAAGCGCAATGAATTTATTTACCATCACTGATTATAGCGGCTACGATCCCGAAGTAAATACCTATGGCAACGATAACCAGCGGATCGGTATCGATAACCTTGTTTACCCCAATTCAAGAACAATCATGGCAGGTTTGCAAATCGGCCTTTAATTTTTATTTCAATCAAATTTTAGTATAAATATTTAGTTATGAAAAATAGGTCACTTATTTATATAACAATGCTGCTGATTTTTCCTGCAATGACAGGCTGTAAAAAAAGTTTGGAAGAAGAAGTTTTTTCACAGATTTATACAGAGAAATTTTATAAGTCGGCCAATGATGCTGAAGCGGCCATTACTGCTGCCTACGGTCCGTTTGGAGATATGTATACCGGCCCTGCTCCAAATCTTATTGCAGATTATAGCGCAGACCAGGTTTATCCTAGGCCGGTAGTTGCACGGAATACTTTTACATTGTTTAATTATGATCCCAATTTCACTTCACAGAAAAGTTTCAGCCGTGAATTTGAATCTCCTGTCCAGGTATGGCGCAGTTGTTATGCAGGTATAGAAAAAGTAAACTGGGTGCTTGACAAAGTTCCCGGCACCAGTATGGATGCAGGACGTAAAGACCAGATACTGGGAGAAGCTTATTTTCTTCGCGGATTATATCTCTGGATGCTGGCTAAAAATTTTGGTGATGTAATCATTAAAACAGCACCCAGCAGAACGGAAGCGGAGGCATTTTTTGGTACAAGCCCGGTAGCAGATGTATATAAACAAATAAATGAAGACCTGGAAAAAGCGGTTCCTTTTCTTCCTGATTACAGCAACACACTGGTAAAGGGTCGTCCAAGCAAACAGGCTGCACTGGCATTGCAAGCTAAAGCCGCATTATATGCAGAAAACTGGTCCGTTGCATTGGCAAAAGCTGAAGAGGTTATTAATTCCGGTAAGGTGGGTTTGATGCCTAACGTGAAAACAGTATTTGAATTTGCACAAGAAGACGCCGCACGATTTGAAAATTTATTTGCTTTTGAAAGCGAAGGTACTGCTGCGCCTAACCGTACATCGCAGATCACTTCTTTATTTGGCCCGCAAAACAGTACCGGCCCTCAATATTCGAAATCATCCTTTGGTTCTTCTTTTGCTTATCCTGCTTTCTTCGCGTCATTTGATCCCATTGATAAACGAAGGACTTTATTAGATACCAATTATATTCATGCAAATGGAACAGTAGTTCCTCAAAAAAATATAACACCCATTACGCCCTATGGTGTATTGGTAAAAAAATACCAGGACCCCGTGAGCACAAATGGTACGGGAAGCAATATTCCTATTCTCCGGTATGCTGATGTGTTATTGATTGCTGCGGAAGCTGAA
>CAMLEX010000138.1 GCA_946479055.1 uncultured Bacteroidota bacterium
ATTTGCTTGCTGTGGTATCATTTTCATCGTGGCATTGTTAGTTGGGTTTTCATTACAGCAAACCTGGTTATTCATGATCGTCTTGCCGGTACTTTGTTTTTTCTTTTCTATGATCGGCGTATATGGGGCAAGAGTTACTGCTGTCGGTATTGCTGCATTACTGGTAATGGTGATGATGACTCATGAAGGTCTGAAGGGCTGGCAGGTGGTTTATTTTGCAGCATACATCTTTGCCGGTGGCATCTGGTACACATTGCTGAGTTTGTTGCTATACAGCATCAGGCCCTACAAACTGATACAGCAGGTGATGGGAGAGTATGTACTGGCCGCTGCAAAATACCTGCGGGCAAGAGCGGAGTTTTATGCCACCAATGTTAATATTGATACTTGTTATGAGAACCTGATGCAGACGCAGTCAGATGTGCAGCAAAACCAGGAACTGATAGCCGAGCTGTTATTCAAAACAAGAAGTGTGGTAAAGGAATCCACTCACACCAGCCGGATACTGATGATGGTATTCCTGGATGTATCTGATCTATTGGAACGTACAATGGCTTCACATCTTGATTACAAAAAACTGCATGCTTATTTTGACGACACCAATATTCTTACTGAATACAGGGAGATCATTTTAACCCTGGCCAATGAACTGGATGAAATAGCTATTTCATTGAGTAGTGGCAGGGCATCGGACTATGATCCACGGATAGATAAAGACCTGGTAGAAGAAAGAGAACACCTGCAGCAATTGAGATTGAAAATCCTGAACCCTTCCAACCTGGAAGGATTTATCAGTTTGCGTCATATACTGGATAGCATTGATGATATCGCAGCAAGGATAAGAACCCTGCACCAATATACATCTTATGACCGCAAGCTGAGAAATATAAAGATCAACACTCCTGATCCTTCAAAATATGTAACACGTCAGACAATAGACCCGCAACAGTTTCTTTCCAATTTGTCGTTGCAGTCAAATATATTCCGCCATTCTTTGCGTATCAGCATTGCGGCAGTAGCCGCTTATTTACTGGGCCACTTATTACCTTTTGGACATGGCTATTGGATATTGCTTACGGTCATCGTTATTATAAAGCCCGGTTATAGCCTGAGCAAACAAAGAAATATCGAACGTTTGACAGGTACACTTATCGGTGTAGCGATAGGCTGGGGTATTTTATATTTTGTAAAAAATAATACCGCCATTCTTGTGCTGCTGGCCATCTGTATGATCGGTGGTTTCAGTTTTATGCGATGGAAGTATCTTGTCAGTGTAGTAATGATCACCATGTACCTGCTGTTTATGTTTCATATCCTGGAACCCAATGATTTCAATGTGGTAGTTGAAGACAGAATAATAGATACCGTGTTTGGATGCGTTGTTGGTTTTCTCGCTTCGTTTTTATTACCACCTATCTGGGAACGTCAGCAGATAGGAGAGCTGATGCAGCAGGTGATAAAAGATATTACGGATTATTTTGAGAGTGTAGCGTATGTATTTACCGGGCAACCTTATAACAAACAAGTTTCTAAAGAAAAAAGAAAGCATGCCTGGGTGTCATTAGCCAATGTTTCCGATGCATTTACACGGATGCTTTCAGAGCCAAAAAGCAAACGAAGAGATTCAAAAGAGTTTCATCGTTTCGTAGTGTCATCGCATATGCTGGTATCGCATATGGCAACGCTTAGTTATTACGCTGATTCATTAAAGCCGGAGTATATCATGGAAGATTATCAGCCATTGATAAAGGCAAGTATAACCGAACTGGAAACAGCTGGTAAATTATTGGCCAATCCTGATTTCAATACTCCCCAGAAATTATCTGATAATCCACAGGCATTGCTTGATAAGAAGATCAATGCACTCATGCAAACCCGGCAACAGGAACTGCAACAGGGACAAATGGAATCATCAGACAGTAAACGCTATCTTTCTACTTTCAAATCTATTACGGATCAATTTTATTTTGTATACAAAACATCACAAGATCTGCAAAAGATATCTAAAAAGGTGAAAACAGTATAGCTGGATCATTTTGGATTCTTAAAAAAAAGAGTCATTTAGTTTGTCTTTTTCCAGGCTTTTAGTAATTTCATTGCTCATCAAACAAAAAGGAGGTATTCATGCAATCAACAGATAAATCATGGACGCCTTCGGTTATTATCGCGTAACCGGGCCACTCCAAAAAATAATCTGCTGACTTAAATGTCAGGAGCCATCCACTATAACGGATGGCTTTTTTTTATGAATTGAAAAATTGAATTTAATGGAAAGAATAAATGTTCAATACTCAACGCTCAATTTTCAATGCTCAATATTAAACGGGATATAAGGTCAAACTGTTTTTATCCTTTATCATTTCTTTTATACGGCCTGCGAATTTTTGGTGTGAAGTATTGAATCTGTTTAGAGCTGATTCATATTCCTGCTCGCTTTTATATCTTGATATTACTACCAATAAATCCTTATCCTGGTATACAGGCAGTCTTGGAAAATCATTTTCTTCCATTTCGCTAATCCACAATGTGATAACATTTATATCCCATTTATTGAGAAGAGGAATATATTCTTTCTTAAACAACGTAATTAACTCATTAAGCTGTTTATCTTTCGCTGCGTAATAATCAATTATACAAACTTCTTTTCCTTCAGGAAATGGATTGCTATTAACTGATAATGATTTTATCAAATGCACATGATGCCATTCCAGCATCATGTCGTTTGCGGCAGGACCAAATTCTTTCCAAACTTCGCCCCCATAAAAGGCTGGCAAAAACCGGCTTCTTTCCTGCATATTATCAAATCCACGGATCCAGAAAAACCGGTCATCTTCGTCCTTTATCCTGAATACTCCGGGAGTATATGCACCCAACGCATTTTGGGATTCAATAAAATGGTCTTTAAAATATTGAATAAACCTATCTCGTGCCCCGGGTTTGAGTAAATAATTACGAAGTTCAATTGTATTCATTTAGTACGAATTGTCGTATTTTAAATGCTCTGATAGCATCGAGTGGAGCAGTCTATTGTGAGTGAATCTAGCGCTTTTTCGGATACGAACTCACTACTCACCACTGACTATTCACAACCCTGACCGAATATATTTATATACTCTATTCAAAAGTATCGTTATAAAATTCATCAACTGTTCTGTTATTTGCTCCATTATTTTTATCATCCGGAATTTCATTCACTTTAATTATATCGCCTTTGTCATATACATATACCAGTTCCATTCCCATGTTTTTCCATTGTTTTTAGAAAATGCCTGGCTCCAAACCGGTTTTGCAGGATCAGTTTTGTCCCAATTGAATTTGACAATAATATTTTTTCCGTTGAAAACATCTTTGCCATAAAATGTTCCTATTTTATTTTCAAAAGAACCAAGAACAGGCGGGTCTAATACACCATTATTATTATCGGCCCAATAAATACTCCACAGCCTGGTAAGTGGATTGAATAGGCGAAGTGTCATTCCTTCAAATGGTCTGCTATCAAGAGTGGTTTTAAAATTATCAATATTGCCAATGCCATTCAATATGGTGTGCATTTCCTGGTAAGCTTCAAATTCTATCCACTCCGTGCAGCCATTCAATCTTGTTTTGAGTTTGCGGTTATGTATATTCCAGTGACCAACAAAAAAATCAAAATCATTTGCAGAGGAAGTCGCAGATGGAGTGATGATTAATTCTGCGTTGGAATTTATCAATTGTTGTTGCATAAAAAAGTTGATTTTATATATTCCAAATGATTTTGAGTGAGCTGAGGATATGTAACACAGAGACACGAAGCCCCCAGGTCACAGTATTTTGTAAAGTTTATTTTTCTTCTTCTTTGTGCCCCTGTGACTTGAGTCTCTGTGATTCAAAACTGTTCATCAGAAATTCATTTCATCTGCACTGGGGCCATAACTGCCGGGGATTGAAACATCCAACAACCGAAGGAATACACCCAACTGTGCTCTGTGATGTACGATCTGGCAATAACTCATGCGGATCACATCTCCTTTGCTTTCTACACTGTATACCTGTTCCCCATTCCGCAATGTCCAATTTGGTTCAAGGTCTATATCTGTAGCTTTTTCAAGATGGGCTCTTCCATCAGTATACGATCTTTCGAAATAAGCCAGCAATTCAGCGGTGTTATTAATTACTTCGGGTTGATAAGGATTATTAGCAAAATCAAGTTCATCAGTTGTCAGTGTCATGCTAACCCATGATGGCAAGTCAGCAATATGTGTTGCCAGCCGGCGGATGGTCATGCTTTTTTCGTGGGGCTTCCAGTCGTATTTATCATTGGGAATGCAAGCCAGCATTTTGCGTGTTGTCTGAGCTTCCCTGTCCATTTCTGTTAAGAGCATTTTGATCATTGACATAATTATTTGTTTTTGTGATTACAAAATAACTATGCCTTACTGTCAACCCTATGGCAGCGTATTTCACCAATATCCATTAAAGGAGAATATTTTTTTGATCCCGCAGAAATTTTCACGTGTTGAAGCTTATTGAAAAGAAATATACTCCTGCAAGATGCAGGGCATTAATAATCGACAGGCAGCATTTTCATATATGCATCCAGCTCTATATGATCCTGTTTTCTGAAAGCCATCTCTGTATTTCTTAACTTCAGGATGCGGGATACTTTGAAGTCGCGGTAATCATTCCGGATATGGCACCACGCTATCAGGTGCCAGCTGAATGCGTAAAATATAAGCCCGATCGGCTCTACCTGGCGCTTGCTTACTTCTTCATTGTTGTTTTTATAATCTATGTCCAATATGGTTTTTGAGGAGATCGTATTTTGAATGATAGACAAATATTCAAAGTCGTAACGAATGCGGGAAGGTACCTGCAGCTTTATATTATCGGAGAGGGTATCCAGCTTTTCTTTTTGTGAGGCCCGTAACACAGCTTTTATTTTATTCAATCCGTTGGAGTAATGCGTTTGAATGGATTTATCCGAAAATCCGGAGACAATAGCTTCCATCAATATAAATGCATTCGCTTCTTCGGTACTGAATGATACGGGGGGAAGAAAATAACCCTGAACTACGAAATACCCCTTGTGTTGTTCAAAACTGATCGGTATGCCGGACTCGCCCAATGCTTTTATATCACGGTACACAGTACGGACGCTTATCCTGAACTTGTCGGCAATCTTTTCCGCAGGCACAAATTTTTTTGATTGCAGCAGGGTCAATATCCCAAAAAGTCGGTCAATGCGGTTCATAGTATAAGACGGTTCTGATAAAGGGGCCGTAATATACGAAATGGCACGCTTTCGCACAGTTATTATTCAGCAGCTACGTAACTCAATTACTGAAACAAGAAAGGCCCCGGAAAAGAGCCCTTCTTGTTTTTTATCGGAATAATTTTTTACTTGCGGCTCACTACAACTTTTTCTACAGTTTGTATGCCTGTTTCGCGACTTACAATACGCAGGTGATAGATACCTGAAGTAAGGTTGTCGATTTGGATATTATTATAAACCGCTTTCCATTGTTTAATTACACGGCCTGTCATATCCACCAGGGAAATGTCATGTGTACCATTTGTTTCTTCAAATACAACACTCACTTTGCCATTGCTGCTGGGGGTTGGATAAACAATCACTTTTGCAGCCTGAGCTTCTCCAAAAACAGATCTTATTTGACTGTATTTAAACTGTCCATCAATATCAATCTGCTTAAGACGATATTGAGTAACGGCTTTGCTGGCATTCATGTCATCATATTTATAAATTAACCTGGAGTTACTGTTTCCCCCTGCTGCCTGTGATGGAATGAAAGTCAGCTGATTCCAGACGCCATTTATATTACGTTCTATAGCAAAGCCGTCGTTATTTTGCTCAGAAGAAGTTTCCCATTGCAATACAACGTTTGATTGGTCTCTTTTTGCTGTAAATGATGAAAAGGTTACCGGCAATAAAGCACAGCTTCCCAGGAAAGTGATATTGTTTTTTGTAATTACAACTGTAGCGGCACCGGCAGCGGTTGCATTTGCCCTCACAATAATTGGTTTGGTATCATATTGCCCCTGATTAGAGTATGGCAAATACGACAGGCCTGAAAACGTTTGTGTTGTAATCGAGGCTAAATTGATTGGGTTGGGCAGTGCAGGGCTTAATGAATTAGTGATATCAATATCTCCGCCATCAATATCTCCATTGTTATTAACATCAATGAAAGCATTTGCTACAACAGATTCACTTACAGTAGGGTGCTCATTTTTAAAGCTGAGATTAAGCAGACGTGGCGTAGCGCACTGTTTAATGCCGGAAATAAGGGGGTTATTGAACAGAATAGTAATCAGCCCGCCATTAACGCAATGTACTGTTTGTCCATCATTCGACTGGCTGGCCCAAACATCTCCTTTAACCGTTACGGGTTGACCACATGTAGAAAGGTTAATTACTACATTTTTCATGGTGAAAGTATTGCCAGTCTTTGTGAAAGTAACTCCCGTATATTTAACAGGAACACTTGTATTTGGAGGATATTCATTCCATAAAGCTGCAGAATTATTACCTGGGTTTTTAATTACAATGCTTCCAACAGCACTGGCAAGTTGAGCGATAGTAGGAGGTGCTGTATATGTCAGTGTAGGGTAATTATTAACCGGCGCAGTTTCCCATAGATGGATAAATGCATATTTGTTTCCGTTGTTAAACGCCGCTGTGAAACTCGCATCGAGAGTGACCTGGCATCCTCCAACGCCGCTGGTCACATTTTTAATATCAACAGTTAAATTTGACAGAACAGTACATGCCTGTGCCTGCAATTTTACAATACCTGATAACACAAGTATTACAACTAATAGTAGATTTTTTTTCATGACGTACATTTTTTTAGTGGGTTTAAAATTTTCGGATCCTGTTTCCATAAGGGTATATTATGAGTTAACTCATCCACAATTGATAATGGAAAATCACAGAAAGGATGCGGAGGTATTTGTATAGGAGGGACTTGGTGGCAGCCTGCTCATCGTTATTTACAGTATCAGAATTTGACAATTGGTCTTTGCCCAATTAACAGCGGAGACCATATACTGAGTTATTATAAATTGCTGATCAGGTACGGATCTTTCAGAAGGAGTGCTAATTGATAGCGTTGAATGGATGCTGTAAAAATCAGAAGTATTTTTTAAATATGCAAGAATTACGTAGGATTTTTTCTAAATTATTTTTTTAGCTTCTGTTATTTCCCTGTTTTTATCTACGGGTATTTACTATTTAACTATGTGGACAGGTTAAAATGGACCTATACCTTCCGTATTTTCCTTGATGTCGATACTGGTAGTAAGAATTAGTTCAGGATGAGAGAAATGTTGTTTTCGATGATACTATAAAAAAAGCCCTTGCCCACTATCCAAAATAGTCAGGCAAGGGCTGAAATTGCATACTGGTTAACGTGAAAGTTTAACGGGTGCTGTTATATTTTTCTTCTGCATATTCTGTATGAACCACATAATGGTAAAGCTGGGAATAAAATCTGTGCCCGGTAAAAGTTCTTCTATAAAATTACCAAAACCACCCAGTACCCCTTTCCAGCCACCAAAGGTGGACATGAAGATGAGGGAAGAAATGGGCGCCCAGATAATGTCACCAATTTCACCCAAAAACGGAATGGCATAAGTAGCATACCCAACCAGGTCCATCAGGATACAAAAGATAAGTGAAGGTTGTTGTTTGTTCATTTTCAGTTTTACTTT
Source organism: uncultured Bacteroidota bacterium (assembly GCA_946479055.1). The sequence continues at coordinate 7,711 of CAMLEX010000138.1, forward strand.
TTGCTTTAATATTCAAATATGCTGCCATGTTTAAAACAGCAAATAGTAGAAGAAAACGAAGACAAAATAGTTGCAGGAAAAAAGTTTGTGGTTGGATTGTTTTTAATATGAGTATGTATTATTTAAATCATATATGCATTTTAAAACAAGCAAATTTTTAACTTGTTAAACTTCGGTTAACCACAAAAAAAGCCAGGCAAATTATAAACCTGCCAGGCTCTTTTTTTCAAATCTTTTTAAAACAAGTCTTTAATAGAAAAACTGTTCTTTAACGATCTTGCCGTCTTTTACTTCATATACAGCGATCTCATCCATCTTCGTCCGGCCCATTCCTTTCATGGTTGCATCCAGTCCCATAGCTACAGCAAAATGATTACCAGCTACTACAGGATCGGTAGAATACCCACCGTGCATCTCTTCTACCATTTCATTGAATTGTTTAGCTTTTTCTTTAATAGCTGAGAGGCCCTGAACGGATTGTAAGCCGGGCGATGTGGGAGGTTCAACACTGGCTGCATTGTCAGCAAACAATTCATCCTGTATTTTCTCCCAATTACCTTCTTTGGCAAGCTCATTAAATCTTGCAGCTACTTCTGCGGTTGTTCTTGTTTGTTCGGCGATCATGGTTTTAGTTTTTAGTTGTTAATGGATACTAAAAGCTAAAACAATTTTTTCATATCAGGGGTTAAAGAATTATGAAGCCGGAAAATTTGGGGATGAATGAATCTGTTGTTACCAATTACCTGTTACCGGTAACGAGTAACTGGTAAACTTTTATTTATCCCTGCTGCCCTTGTATAATTCATACTCCAGCAAACGGCAATCAATGGTGCTGGTATAAAACTCGATCCGGCGGTTTGCTTTCAGTCCTATTTTTTTGGCAAGATCAAGGTTGCCGGTGAATACGTAGCCAAAATAGCCTCCGCATTTTTGTTTCATAAAATCCCCGATCCGGGCATAGGTTTTTTCAAGTTCATCCACCTGGCCCAGCCGCTCTCCATATTCAGGATTGACAAACATAACACCAGGCATATTCTCTGGTATTTCTGTAGTGGCAAAATCGCAGACAGAAAAATTAATCAGTTTGGCGACACCTGCCGCGACAGCATTTTTCTTCGCATTTTCAATAGCTCTGTCGCTATAGTCTGTTGCAATAATGCGCAAGCCCGGTACATCAATGATCTGTTCTTCCAGCAATGCATCCTCCTGCAGGTAAATCGTTTCGTCATAACCCTCCAAATGCATGAATGCATAATTGGTTCTGAATAAACCGGGACGACGATTAGTAGCTATCAATGCAGCTTCGATAGCAACGGTTCCGGAACCGCACATAGGATTTACAAAAGGCGAAACCCTGTCCCAGCGGGTGGCATAGATGGTGGCTGCCGCCAGCGACTCCAGCATAGGAGCCAGACCGGGTATTTTGCGATAGCCATGTCTTGCAAGCGAATCGCCGGAAGTATCAATAAAAATTTCGGCTTCATCATTTTTCCAGAACAAATTGATGACTGCGCCGGTCAATTCAGATCCTGTGGAGGGGCGGGTCCCTCTTTTTTCCCGCAACCTGTCTACAATAGCATCTTTTACCCGCAGATTGGCAAACATGCTATTATTGATCGTTGGATTATTTACATTACTGGTGATGGAAAAATAACCGGGATCGGGTAATATCGTTTCCCATGGATAACTGATAAGGTTGTTGTAAATATCATTTGCGTCTGTTGCTTCAAATTGTTTCAAACTATATAAAACCTGGCTGGCGCAGCGGAGGTTCAGATTTAATTTTATGCAATCATTGATAGTCCCCAATAAACGTACACCG
>CAMLEX010000139.1 GCA_946479055.1 uncultured Bacteroidota bacterium
TTGTCACTGCATGGCGGTAGGCTTCCAGCTTTTCGTCTTCACTTTGTGCAGTATGATCTATCAGGTTTTGTATATCGCCGAAATCAAAATGCCCGGCAAGAACTATATCATCGCCGCTTAAAAAATCATTGCTTTGGATATTGAGAAAAAATTGCAGGAAAGAAAGCCATGCAGTATCAGTACCTCCTACTCCCAGGTTGGCTCTTGTACCTATATCTTCCGGAACACCAAAGAGTATAAATTTTGCTGTGGTAGCACCAAGAAATTGTTGCAGCTTTTCAGCATCGCTGACAACCTGTACTCTTTCTCCAAGCTTTGTTTCAAACCTGCGGATTTTAGTAAGAGAAAGTATTTCCTGTTTGCTGTAAAATTTAAAATGTTGCATGCTTTCGTTTATGATCAACAATTTACAGAAAGTAAATAACTCTTCAATAAAATAAAAGGCACAAACTTATGTCCCCGCTATCTTGTTATGTCTTATTTTCTTCATCCGTAGTTTCTGATGCTCTTGAGTTACCGGGGTTGAATATTTTCTTTACTACTTTACCCAATTTATTCAGGTTGTCTATTTGTTCCTGTATCGGCGATAAGGACAGATCTTCCGATTGCACACCACTTTCCAGGAATTCAACCTTGGTTTGTTCAGGATATAATAAAATAAAATTATTGTCTCCAAAATGCTTTAATAATTTTCCGGGTATTGTATCCATATATGAATGATAGGACAAAGTACCTTTTCTTGCATTGACAATTACAATCAGGTCGTCCCTGCTGACGTCGCGGGAAAGAATAAGAAAATCTTCTACGTTTTCAAAATGAGTATACGTTACTTCTATATTGGTCCTGCGTTTTTTAAGTTCGGTTTGAAAAGCTTGTCTTGTTTCAGCGGTACTGCATACCAGCAAACGGGCACCAGCCTGTCTCGAAAGCAAGCCCATTTTTTTTACCCAATATTTAAACCCTATCTCATACTGTGCATTGGGAGTAAGTACCAATACAATTTTACGGGCCGTATTTACCGGGTGTTGAAAACGGCAGATATAAACTGTTTCCCAAACAGAGTCAATAATATTTTGCGTGGTAGTTCCAAACAATGAGTTTACAAAAAATTCTGTTGTACTGCCGCTTTTTTCATCCCATTGCATTATTATATCTGAAGTCAGTCTTTCTTTTACAGCTCTTGCCACGCCGTTACTCAGATTAAGGTCTACCCTGTTCAATACCTGTACCCTGGTATCCGTTTCAGCGCCATGCTTAATCGCCTTCTCCAATTTTTTTTGGTTGAGCATCACTCTTCCTTTTGCTTCTTTATCGTCCTGCACCACTGACAGAAGATCTATCGGAAGAGGATTCATATCGCCTTTGATCATAACGGCAAAGTCCAGCAGACCTTCTATCTTTTCATTATCCATTACCGGTATCATCAGGCGTTCCTGTACATTGATTGTGTCCGGCAACTTATCAGCCTCCGATATAGCCAATCTTTTGCCTGCATTGGCAGTAACAAAAGACCCCACCATACAGGTAACCAATATCAGGATAATAGTACCATTTAAAACATTTTCATCAATCAACCCGATGTTGTAGCCAATCAGGATAACGGCGATGGTTGCAGCAGCATGAGATGTGCTCAAACCAAAGATCAGGTTTCGCTGTGTACTGCTATAACCAAATATTTTTTGTGTAAGGAAAGCCGCCAGCCATTTAGTTACCAAAGCCATTGACGTTAATGCTCCTGCAATTATTAATGCATCATTACCCTTTAGCAGCACCCGCAGATCTACGATCATGCCAACGCTGATCAGGAAAAAAGGAATAAAGATGGCATTGCCTGCAAACTCAATACGGTTCATCAATGCCGATGTATGGGGAATCAATTGATTCAATGCGAGGCCTGCAAGGAAAGCACCGATAATAGCTTCTACACCTGCCAGTTCGGCAAGATAAGAAGCGAGAAAAACCATCGCCAATACAAATACAAAATGCGTCGTCTGATCATCTTTAATCTTTTTAAAAAACCAGCGTCCTATAAAAGGAAATCCAAATAAAACACCAAATGCAAACAAGAGAAAGGAGCCACTTAATTTAAACCAGAATGCCTGGTTCAATTCTCCATCAGCAGCACCAGTAATGACAGCAAGGATTAAAAGAACTGCGGTATCTGTAATAATAGTGCCGCCTACCGTGATGGTGACCGCTTCGTTTTTTGTAATGCCCATTCTGCTGGCAAGCGGATAGGCTACTAAAGTGTGAGTAGCAAACATGCTTGATACCAAGAGTGATGCCATAAAATTAAAATGCAATAAGTGCTGGCATAATAAAAAGCCAAGCCCCATCGGGATAGCAAAAGTGAAAAAACCAAATACGAGGCTTTTGTATTTATTTTTTTTAAACTCCGCCATATCCAGCTCAAGACCCGCCAAAAACATAATGTATAATAAACCGGCTTTACCAAAAAGGTCAATGCTTCCCTTAGCGATAATATTAAAACCATGATCACCAATTGCCATACCTGCTATGATCAAACCGATAATACTGGGTATCCGCAGTTTTCTTAGCAGTATTGGTGCCAGTAAAATGATGAACAATACAATAGCAAGGATCGGAACAGGATTGGTAAGCGGGAAAGTAAGCTTTAATAAAAAGATCATCCGGTCTGTTTTTCAGGTTTACTAATCTGTATTAAGCGTTTGTTGCTTACGAAACAGCGAATTTACTAAGACTTGCCCGCTAAACAGGTTAAAACTTCATGAAATATCAACAAAGAAGAATCTCACAGCGTCAGAAAGATTACAAAAACTCCCCTCTCAACATTATTTTATCAATAAGATTGCTACCAAATGAATAAGGAATATAAGCTAACGACGGAATAGGTTTTGTAAGAATAAGATTCGCTTTTTTCCCAATAGTAATACTTCCCAGTTCATGTTGCAATTCCATAGCATAAGCACCGTTGATCGTAGCTGCATTGATAACTTCTTCAGGCAACATTTTCATTTGAATACAACTCATTGCTATCACTACATTCATATTACCGCTGGGTGAAGAGCCGGGATTATAATCTGTTGCCAGCGCAATAGCTGATCCGGCATCAATTAATTTTCTTGCGGGTTGAAAAGGCATGCGCAAAAAGAAAGCAGCGGTTGGTAAAAGTGTTCCGATAGAACTTGAATTAGACAATTTGTTTATATCATCATCTGTCATCGTTTCTAAATGGTCCAATGAAATGGCATTTAATTTAATTCCTGTTTCAATGCCACCGATACTGTTCAGTTGATTGACATGCAATTTTGGTTTCAATCCATAATTAATACCGGCACGACAGATCGTTTCTGTCTCTTCAGGAGAAAAGAAACCCGTTTCACAAAACACATCAATATAGTCGGCTAATTTTTCCGCAGCAATCACCGGCAGCATTTCATTAATAATGCGATCCATATAGCCCTGATGATTTTCTTTATATTCCAATGGATAAGTATGTGCTCCTAAGAATGTAGCTTTTATAGAAAGCTTGGATCTCTCTTTTAGTTTTTTTACTACCCTCAACATTTTCAGCTCTCCTTCTACCGTTAAACCGTAACCACTTTTAATTTCAATAGCGCCTGTTCCCATCCTGCTGACTTCTTCCAATCTTTTCCATGCCAGGTTAAAGAGTTCGTCTTCCGTCGTTTCATTTAATTTTTTCGCAGAGTTTAAAATGCCACCGCCTTTTGCCGCAATTTCAGCATAGGTCAATCCTTTTAGTTTATCAATAAACTCAGCTTCACGACTGGCTGCAAAAACAAGATGTGTATGCGAATCGCACCAGGCGGGAAGAATGAACTGGCCGGAAGCATCGTGAACAGTTTGTGGTTTATGGTTTATGGTTTGTAGTTCTTCCATCCGACCATAGTGTGATATATCGTCATCTTCTATAACCAGGAAAGCATTTTCTATACAAGGTAATTGTGATAGTTCTTTTCCACGCAACAATTGATTTTGTTCACGGGTATTGACTAAAAGTTTAATGTTGGTGATAAGCGTAGAGGACATGGACGAAAGTTAGGAAATAAATTATTAGCGCCGGCCCCCTTCCGACTTCCCCCCGAAGGGGAAGCCATCAACACACAGCCCTCGCTTTTCGGAAATGCGGCCCCCTCTAAATCTCCCCCGAAAGGGGAGACTTGCTAAGCACAACCCTCACTTTTCGGAGATGCTGATAGCTATCATATTTTCCGAATGATGAATAGAGTTATAATGCCGATGTGGTAGTTATATCGTTTGGATTTGCAATGGGCACCGCCGCTTCTCCTTCGGAGAAGAGGAAGGGAGTTGAGGTCGGACATAAAAAAAAGAGCCCACAAGTGGGCTCTTTGCAAATAATATTTCAGACGATTACCATCTTTTATTATCACGGGCTGGTTTTTCCCTGGCTTCAGAAACTGATATGGCTCTGCCATCAATTTCTTTAGCGCTAAGCCCTTTAATTGCATCACTGGCTTCTTGCTGAGAAGACATTTCCACGAATCCAAAACCACGGCTGCGGCCTGTTTCCCTGTCAATGATCACTTTTGCTGAAGATACAGCGCCGAATTTTTCAAACAATTGTCTTAAACTATCATCAGTAGTGTTAAAGCTTAAGTTAGAAACGTACAAATTCATAAAACAAAATTTAAAATAAAACAAAATAAAATACCTATGAAGGAAGCTGAAACCAAAAAGTAAAGAAGAGGTAAACGTTTACTGAACCGAAGAGTAATAATTTGCGCAGATCTGATACTGAATGTTTGCATAACTTGCAATCACAGAGCGAAGATATACTAATATTAAGCAAAAGCAGGATTTATTTCAGCTTCTCCAATTCTTTGTAATAATCATACTGCAGATCTTCATGCAGCGTTTCGAGAACTGCATAGACCTTTTTCAACTGCGACTGGTAAAGATTGGTTATTACAGTGTTTCGATGAAGGGAAATTCCTGATGTAGCAAGGCTTACACAGAAATACAGGCGCAGCTCAACTTCCGTCTGTTTGGAATTGCTATACCGGCAATATTTAGTAATAACCCTTACTATTTTACGCAAGGTTTTTTTGGCAAAGTGCAAATGAGATTGATTCATAGAGGCAAACAGGTCGTCGATTTCCTGCTTTACACTTTTAACATATTCCTGTTCATTATGCGCTTCAAATAAGAGATAAGTTAACAATTCTTTGTTTTCTTTTTTGAATTTAGCGAGGCGAAGACATAGATCTGCCAGGGCTGCTGGTTTTATAGTAGCTAATTCCTGTTTTATTTCATGTATGGTAGCGGCTTTCATAGTTGCGAAGATATTTATTTGTTGCAGAGTGATGCCTGATTTGAGGCGGCCAAAAATATTATCTCACACTGAATACGCAGAGAGAAATCATGATTTAATAACAGACAAATTCTGCGTACTACATGATAATCGCTTCATTCATCTGATATAGTTTCTAATTTCCAAACTGATATAGCGACTCAATGGGTTTCTTTATGATATTTGCATTTTTAATTCAAGATTGGAAATTATGCGGATTGCTATTAATGGAATGGGGCGTATAGGTCGTCTTTTATTCAGAAAATTGATTAACCATCCCGGTATTGAGCTTGTAGCCGTCAACGACATTATGCCAACGGATAATCTTGCTTACCTGCTCAAATACGATTCTGTGTATGGCACATTTGACAAAGAAATTAGTATCGAACATCAATCCTTTGTTGTCGGAGGAAAAAAGATCGCTGCATTGCAATCCGATCACCCATCAAAACTTCCCTGGAAGGAATTAAAAATCGATGTAGTGCTGGAATGTTCCGGCAAATTCATCAGTAAAGTGACAGCGGAAGAACACCTGAAAGCCGGGGCTAAAAAAGTTCTTTTATCCACTACCGGTTCTGAAGATATTCCTTTGATGATCTATGGATTTAATCAAAACGGGTTGGCTGCCGATATAAATATTATTTCTCCGGGTGGCTGTATGACCAATTGTTCGGTACATATTCTTTACATACTTCAATCCATCGGCATCAAATCTGCTCAGTTAAATATTCTTCATTCCTATACATCACGCCAGGAACTAGTGGATGCGCCACATAAACATTTTCGTCGCGGAAGGGCGGCTTCGGAATCCATTATTCCTGTAGAAATTGATTTGCATCATTCTATTGAACGCTTAATGCCTGTTTTGAAAGATCGTATTGCTGCGGTTTCTACCCGTGTACCTGTCGCCAATGGAGCGATGGCTGATTTTTCAATACAATTAAGCAGCGATGTTACTGTTCAGCAGGTAAATACATTATTTAAAAAAGCGGCTGAGCATGAATACAAGGGCATTGTAGAATACACTGAAGATCCGTTAGTTTCGCTGGATATTAAGGGCAACACTCACTCCTGTATTATTGACGGTATGCTTACTTCTGTTGTGGGCAATCATTTAAAACTTATTGCCTGGTTTGATAATGAATATGGATTTACCAGTCGTATGGTTGATTGGCTGCTGTATTGGAAACCCCCATCCCCTAAAGGGGAGTGATAAGCAAGGTCGTTTAGTTAAGATGGGTAGTAAAGCATTCAAATTGATTATTCCCCAAAAAAGGAAATCTATATAAAAGGCGAAACACCCACAATAAGGAAAGATTCTCCCATTATTAGGTTAATACACACCTTTAGGGGATGGGGGCATGGGCCGGGCATTTGAACTTCCGTATTTTTGCGCAAATGCAAAAAAAATCTCATTCTACAGCCGACATACTTTCCCGTTTGAATATTGATGCACTCAATGAAATGCAGACTACTTCAATTGAGGCCAATGAAAAACATGACGATGTGATCCTGCTTTCAGCCACGGGGTCAGGAAAAACGCTGGGCTTTTTATTACCCATCTTAACATTGCTGGATCCGGCGAATAAAAAAACACAGGCTATTATTGTAGTGCCCTCCCGCGAGTTAGCGCTTCAAATAGAAAAGGTGTTTAAATCATTGGGCACTTATCATAAAGTAACCTGTTGCTATGGCGGACATTTAAGAGAAACAGAAGAAAATAATTTAGTACAACCCCCTGCCCTGCTGATCGGCACTCCTGGCAGGTTAGCCGATCATATTCGTCGGGGAAACATCACGACGGATTCTATTGAAACATTGGTACTGGATGAATTTGATAAATCGCTGGAATCAGGCTTTGAGGAAGAAATGTCTTTTGTTATCGGGTCATTGCCTTCTTTAAAAAAACGAATCTTAACATCCGCAACTGAGACAGTGGAAATTCCCGGCTTTATTGGTTTGAAAGACCCGGTAAGACTTAATTTCTTATCCGGTACAGACGAAATCCCTGAAGGCCTAGCCATAAAAACAGTACAAAGTGATGGAAAGGATAAACTGGAAACCTTGTTTAAACTGATCTGTTATTTAGGCAATCGTTCTACTGTTATATTTTGTAATCATCGCGAATCTGTTGAACGTACCAGTGAATACCTGACACAGCAAACCATCACTAATGTGTTTTATCACGGTGCTATGGAGCAGCAGGAAAGAGACAGTGCTTTGTGTAAATTCAGGAACGGCACTTCCAATATCCTGGTAACAACTGATTTGGCAGCCAGAGGATTGGATATTCCCAATATCCGCTACATTATTCATTATCACCTTCCGCATACGGAAGAAATATTTATTCACCGGAATGGTAGAACTGCAAGGATGGATGCCAGCGGTACCGCTATACTTATTCTATCGCCGGAAGAAAAAAAGCCAGCTTATATTCCTGCAGATGCGGAAAATATAGACCTGCCTGAAACAAATGTTTTACCTGAAAAGCCAAAATGGTCAACCTTATTTATCGCCGCCGGTAAAAAAGATAAAGTAAATAAAGTTGATATTGTTGGCTTCTTAGGCAATAAGGCAAATTTGAGAAAAGAAGATATTGGGTTGATAGAAGTAAAAGATTTCTTTTCTTTCGTAGCGGTGAAAAAAATTAAAATGGGTGAGGCGCTTCGATCAATCAAAGATCAAAAAATTAAGAATAAGAAGGTGAAGATTGATATAGCGAAGTAGTGTCATGTTAACCAAATGTCGTATAGTTTCCAGTTACCAGTTTCTGGTTCCCTGTCACTTAAACTGTAAAGTACTTTTCGGTTTTAAGCAACCGGTAACCGGTGACATTTAATATAACAGCAGTTGACCAATTATCTACTTCACTTCTCCATCTGCTTTATCCATTCTTTAATAAGCTTCACTCCTTCTTTATGCACCTGTTCTCTTCCTAACTCCGGCATAGCGATACCCGGATCATTAGTTTGCATACGAAATGAAAGAATAGATTTATGCGGCTTACCGGGAACAATATCAAATGAATTCTTACCTGCCCCACGACCTGCCGCCACCGGGCTTTTCATAATACCCAGCTCGACGGTCGGATCCTGGTCATAATGTAAAAACAAGCCCGATGTATTAGCCGGACCCAGCGGATGATGACAGGTACCACAGTTTACATCCAGGTAAGCTCTTGCCCTTGATTCTACTGATTTTGATTGATCATCAATGCCGGGCATTTTTTCAATAGTATTTAAAGCAGGTAATCCATCCAGCAAACCATGTTGTTGCCAGTAGCTTAACTGATTTTGCTTTCCAGATCTATATTGATGATCGCGGTTTAGCTGCATAGCCGTAGGGCCGATTGGTTGCATCTTATCTGCCCGTGTATGGCAACCCTTGCATTGATTCTTGTTGGGAATGATATAATCAATAGTGATCCGTTTGCCATTTGCGTTGATGTATGAAACTTTTTTTATATCGCCTGCCACATCATAAAATGCTTCTGTCTGTTCATCGTTCCAAACATAAGGGTAAGCATTCCAACCATTCTTTTCATGTACCAACAACCTTGTCTCCAGTATTCTTCTTCCCTTTCCATGTTTCCGGAAATCATTTTCATAATAAAAATTCTTAATAATAACAGTTCCTTCAGGGAGATCTAATATGCTATCCTTTCTGTAATTCGCCTTACTGCCATCCGGCAATTTCACAAACCTCAGCTTCTCTGCATAGTTTGAAAATAAAACCGAATTAATATCATAAGGTATAACAGTAGCCGTAGGTTGCAGATCAGAAAGCTTGCCTGAAAAGAAATTATACTCAGACAATTTTTGCTCTCTTTTAAATGCCGGTTTATCAAACACTGGCATCAATGCCAGGTTGATAACAACAATGACTGTTAAAAGAATAATGATAAATAATTGTTTTTTCATACTGGTTGTTGATTGCCTGAAACTGGTTGCTGCATGAACAAAACAGTAAACCTGAAGGACATTTTTTTTAGCCTGTCAACCGCCAACTGTCAGCTGTCATCTTCACACTCACTACCTGCCACTAATCGCCAGCCTGACTTCTTCCTGTTTCAACCCGTCACAATCATAAGCTGACATATCCCTCGTGATGCCTTTAAATTTATTTGCTGCTTTTATATTGGCCATGCTTTGATTTTCGTTATTGCGGATACAGATAGCAGGATTCTTTATTTTATCGTCTACAATACCGTCATAAA
>CAMLEX010000140.1 GCA_946479055.1 uncultured Bacteroidota bacterium
AACTGTTGCCGCTTCTGTTATTTCGGGAACCTGGTTTTTCAAAGCATCTGCCAGCAATCCCGGCGTATTATCATAACTATTAGACAAGGCACCGTTTTTGTCTTTATCGCTTACAATTACCTGGTAAAGGCGTTCAGTGTTTTCGTGAAAATTGTCCTTGCTTTTTTCGTCCTGTATCCACAAATAAATAAATAAACTTGCAGCAATGCCAAGACCTAAACCAATAATATTGATGAAGGAGAAAATTTTATTTCTCACTAAATTTCGCCAGGCAGTTTTGAAATAATTTTTTATCATGGTTATATTTTTATTCTGTTCGCAATGATTTTACCGGGTTGGCCACCGCCGCTTTGATAGCCTGGAAACTTACCGTCAACAAAGTAATCACCAATGCACCCGCACCTGCTGCTGCAAAAATCCACCAGGATAAATCTGCACGGTACTGGTAATCCTGTAACCAGTTATGCATAAAATAATAAGCGAGGGGAGCAGCAATTAATAAAGAAATAATAACCAGCCAGACAAATTCTTTGGATAATAACCGCCATACATTAAATACGGATGCTCCCAATACCTTTCGAATGCCGATTTCTTTAATGCGTTGTTCCGCCATAAATGATGCCATACCAAAAAGACCAAGGCAACTGATTAAAATAGCAAGGATGGCAAAACTGCCTGCAAGCTTTCCAATGCGTTCTATAGCATTAAATTTTTTGGCGAATTCTTCATCTGCAAATTTGTACTCAAAAGGAGTACTAGGGGAATACTGTTTACAAATCGTTTCTATTTTACTCAGAGCTTGACTTACACTTGCATTGGGATTGATCTTAATGTTTAAGTATCCAGCCCCGGGCGTGATATAATAGACAGCCTGCTTTACAGGTTCGTATGGTGATTCCATTAAGATGTTCCCTACCACTCCTATTACGGTATATTCCTTATCCCATGTAATAGTTTCACCAATGGGATTTTTCAGACCCATATATTTTACGGCTGTCTCATTTAAAATCAAACCGGAAGAATCGAGAGAAAAATCTTTTGAAAAATCTCTTCCGGTAGTAATTTTCCAACCTACTGCTTTTCCATATTCTGCCGAAACACCAACAGATGTAAACTCATCTGCCATATTGGGATTTTTTCCTTTCCAGTTAAAACCACCACTGGTTCTACTGCCCCGGGTAATAGAATTTCCTGATTCAGCAACTTCTTTTATAAATCCTGTTTGTAGCAAATCATTACGCATGGCATTGAAATGGTCGTGGAATTCAGTTGAGTAAGGTCTTATAATTATTAATTGATTACCGTTATATCCAACATCACGGGTTTTAGCAAATTGAATTTGCCGGAAAATAATTATTGTAGAAATAATCAAGATAACAGAAACTGAAAATTGCAACACAACCAAAACTTTGCGGGGAAGAGCTGCATAACGACCTGCCTTGAAAGTGCCTTTCAATACTTTAACCGGTTTAAAAGAAGATAAATACAATGCCGGATAACTGCTCGCAATCAATCCGGTAATAAGACTGAAACCAATACCCAGCAACCAGAATAAAGGTTTAACCCACAACATGGTCATTTTTTTTTCAGTTGCATCATTAAAGAAGGGAAGAATAAATTGCACTAAAATCAACGAAAAAGAAAATGAAATAAAAACAACCAATAAAGATTCGCTAAAGAACTGATTGATCAAATGCCCACGCAAAGAACCCATGGCCTTACGAATTCCTACCTCTCTGGCACGTTTTTCAGAACGGGCTGTGCTTAGGTTCATAAAATTGATACACGCAAGCAACAATACGAAAACGCCAATGATGCCAAACATCCATACGTATTGAATTTGTCCACCTGTATTAACACCGTTTTTAAATTCAGAATACAAATGCCAGCGGCTCATTGGCTGAAGAAAAATTTTTGGTTTGAGATTATTTCCCTGTTCTCCGGTATTCTTTAGTTTAATATCTTTGATCTTGCCTGAAACATCAGGCATTTTGCTTTGATCTGCAATTTGTGCAAAGAGTTGAAAAGAATTATTATTCCAATCACTTTTGGCATTTTTGATTTCTTCAGTGCCAGCATACAACTCCCAGGAAGCTATAAAGGATAGATTATTGAAGTTGCTGTTGTTGGGTAAATCTTGATAAATCCCTGTAACTTTTACATTGGTAGTATCCAATTTTATTATCTGACCAATGGGGTTAGCATCACCAAAAATTGCGTTTGATACAGATGCTGATAGTAAAACAGAAAAAGGGTCTAGCAAGCCTGCTCTTGATCCTTTGCTCATTTTCAGTGTTAGCATGTTGGGGGCATCAGGCCCCATAAAATTTCCTGACTGAGAAATGCTCTTTCCATTAAAAGATAAAATGTGAGGATTTGTCCAGGAAGACAATACCAGGTATTTAAAATCATTTCCATAAGTATTGTGAAGTGCAGTAGCCAGGGGAAGAGAAATAGCTTTATCGCTATGAATCTCTCCATTGAAATTTTGATGCTGCATCACCTGGGCAATGCGAGCATAGTTTTCATGATATTTGTTGAACGACAATTCATCCCATATCCACAAACCAATAAGCAATGCAACCGCCATCCCAGCAGCAAGCCCGCCGATATTAATAAATGAGGAAAATTTGTTTTTACTTAAATTTCTCCATGCGACCTTCAAATAGTTTTTTATCATAACTAATTATTTTATTCTGTTCTTGCTTCCTGCTTTGCTTTACTCGCAGTCGCGATGACGCCTAGCGTTAAGAAATTTTATTTACATTCACTCCATTCGTAATGACTTCATCCCGATATTCGTCGGGATTCCGTCACTCCGTCCGGAGTGACTTCACCGGATTGGCAATAGCCGCTTTGATAGCCTGGTAAGCGATTGTTATCGCAGCTATAATAAAGGATGCGCCCATTGCTACCAGGAATATTTCAGCTCCAATATTTATTTTATATGCAAAATTTTCAAGCCAGTTATGCATAACATAGTATGCAACAGGAGCAGCAATTACAAATGCGATAAAAATCAATGCAACAAACTCCTTACCGAATAAAGAGATTATGTTCAGCATGGAGGCTCCTAACACTTTGCGAATACCTACTTCTTTTGTTCTTTGAGCAGCAGCAAAAGTTACAAGACCATAAAGACCAAGGCAACCGATAAGAATAGCAATGATGGAGAATAACCTGAAAGCTGTATAAGTTTTTTGCTCCTGCCTGTAAAAACTGGCAATGTGATCATCGAGAAATTGATATTGAAAAAGATCATTGGGAAAATACGCCGACCACATTTTTTCAATGTTGCTGATGGTGCGGGTCATTGCTCCGGGCTGCAGTCTTACACTCGTCATATAAAAATTATCAGGCCGGTATATCAATACACAAGCTCTTATCTTTTTATGTTTTGATTCGCTTTGAAAGTCCTGTACAACACCGGTAATAGTTGAATACCTCCCGTTCACAGTGACATGCTTGCCTATTGCTTGCTGAGGATCCTGTATGCCTAATTTGTGTATCAGTGTTTCATTGACAACCATATTGTATATCGTATCATTCTCATTCCTGTTTTCCTTTTGGATCTTATTTCCTGCCAGCATCTTCAGCCCGAACATATCCATATATTTCTCGTCAATAAATTTCAGCTCGGTCACATCATCTTTTGTAACGCCCAACTCTTCTGAAATAAAAGGGCCAAAGGAATTATTGTAAACAGGCGCACCGGAAGAAAAGCTAAACTCTTTCACTCCGGGCTCGGCCATTAATTGCTGCGCCATAACTTCTTTTTTACTTTGATCAGGCGCCCAGAAAGAAATAGTTGCTTCTTTATTAAATCCAAGATTACGGTTTTGAAAAAAATCCATTTGCCAGGCTACTATCAATGTGCCGGCGATTAATATTTGCGAAATAGCAAATTGAACAACAACAAGACTTTTTCTCAAAGTAAGGCCTTTTGAAAAGCTGTTCGCTTTGCTTTTCAGTGACTCAACCGGGTTGAAAGCTGACTGAATGAATGAAGGATACAAACCTGCAAGCAATATCATCACAACAGTAACAGCAGCCAGTAATCCAATCACAGGCAAACTGGTTAATTGATCCACGCCGATCTTCATGTCCAGCCATTTTGTTACCTGCGGCAAAAACAGGCGGGTTGCTAACGCCGCTAATATTATAGCGATAAACACCAGCAATGCAGCTTCGCCAAGAAATTGCCAGATCAGTTGTGAGCGGTTTGATCCCAATACCTTTCTTACTCCAACTTCTTTTGAACGACGGATAGCCTGTGCTGTGGCAAGATTGATAAAATTGATACAGGCAATAACAATAATAAACACAGCTACAGCAGTCAATGCCCAGTAGGTTTCCCGTGAGGTGGTTGGGCTGATAGTATTATTAAGATAACGGTTATCAAAATGAATTTCTTTCAATGGCTGCAGCGGCAATCTTGCACCTTTGGCAATATCCTTTCCCCAGTTCTTTTCAATGAATGCCGGTATTCTTTTTTGTATTTGCTGAATAGAATAATTTTCGGGAAGGACAATATAAGTAAATGCACCACCTGTTATCCAATAGAACTCAGTCAGTGCTCCACCCAGGTTTTTCTTTACTGTTTCAAACGATACCAGGAAATTAAAAGGCAAATGCGTATTGCCGGGGACATCTTTGATAAGTCCTGTTACTTTCAGATCAAATTGATTATCGAGATTAATTACTTTTCCCATCACATCGTTCCCATCAAAATATTTCTTTGCAAGACTTTCCGTAAGCACAACAGAGTTGGGATCAGTCAAAGCAGTTTTAGGATTGCCAGCAATCCATTGATAATCGAATGTGCTTGTAAACTGGTCGTCAGCATAAGCAAAGCCTTTTTCACTATAGCGGGTGTTACCTATTTTCACTGTGCCGGATTGCTGGTACCATACCTGCGATACATGCTCCAATTCAGGAAAATCATTTCGCATCGTGGGAGCGATGGCCATGGAAACAGAAGGATTAAAATCAATGGCATTTAATGTAACACGATAGATGCGATTGGCTTTCTTATGAAAACCGTCATACCCTAATTCATTTTTAACAACAAGAAATATAACGAGGCAGGATGCAATGCCAAGAGCAAGTCCTAAGATATTAATAAGACTATAGGCCTTATATCTTTTTAATGATCGCCAGGCGATTTTGAAATAATTTCTTATCATGACTAAATAATTATTCTGTTCTCAAACTTTTGCTTCACTCCGTTCGCAATGACGTAACCGGGTTGGCTACCGCTGCCTTAATAGCCTGGAAGCTTACCGTTACCAAAGCGACCAATAAAGCGCATACCCCAGCTATCACAAATACCCATGCACTGATATTGATGCGATAGGCAAAATTGTCAAGCCACTCATTCATCAGCCACCATGCAACAGGAAAAGCAACTACGAGGGAAACGGCAACCAGTTTTATAAAATCTTTTGAAAGCAATGCTACGATACCTGCTTCACCGGCTCCCAGTACCTTTCGAATACCGATTTCTTTTATTCGTCGTTGTGTAGCAAATGTTGCCAGTCCAAATAGTCCCAAACATGAAATAAGGATAGACAATACTGAGAATACATTGAAGAGCTTCCCCATTCTTTGCTCAGTTATATATAGTTTGGAAAGATCTTCATTGACAAATCCGTAAGAGAATGGGTAATCGCCATACACATGCTGAAAACTTTTTTGCAGCGAGCTTATCACTTTTTGAATATTGGCAGGAGTGGTTCTCATCACCACAAAACCACCGGCGAAATTGCTTCGCATGATCAATGGTTCGATAGGTTGTTGCACTGGCTTGAAGTTAAAATCCTTTACTACTCCAATTATCGGTGCTTCCCGGTCATTGAAGGAAATACTCTTACCAATAGCTTCTGATAATTTCATATTCATCACCTTTAAAGCCGTTTCATTTACAACATAACTGCTATCATCGCCGCCAAAATCTTTTGAGAAGAAACGACCCGCCGCCATTTGCATACCGAACGTGTTGGCAAACCTTTCATCTACTTTTAAGCGGTAAGCTATTGCCTGTGTTCCCGGAGCCATACCCCGCCACGCTAATTGCATACCGCTTGTAAGATTAGTGGGCAAATTATCCGTAAACGTATAGTTCTTTATTTCAGGATACTGATCCAGCGTTGCCTTCATCGCATCTTTATTATTCTTCAGATCGCCAACTTCCGGCATGGCCATATAAAGCAAGTTCTCTTTATCAAAGCCAATATTCCTGTTTCGTATATACTGGAGCTGGTTGTAAATAACCAATGTGCTTACCATTAGTATCACAGAAATAGAAAATTGAAGAACTACTAATCCGTTTCGAAAAAAAGATCTTCTGCCTTGTAATAGCTTTACTCCTTTTAATGCTTTTACCGGGTTGAAGGACGACAGGAAGAAAGCCGGATAACAACCCGAAAGCAAACCGGTAGCAATGGCAATACCCAAAAGCGCTGCCAGCATTTTTATATTCAATAGATCAAATGAAATGGACTTAGCGGCAAGCTGGTTAAATAAAGGCAAGGCTAGAAAAACAATTGCCAGCGCCAACAACAACGAGATAAAAGATAATAATAGTGACTCCCCGATAAACTGAGCTATCAACTGTAACCTTAATGCTCCGACCGTTTTTCTCAAGCCTACTTCCTTGGCCCGCTGACCAGAAACCGCGGTAGCGAGGTTCATAAAATTTATACAGGCAATAATGATAATAAATAGCGCTACCAGGGAGAAGATCTTTACATGCTGGTTGTTTCCCTGGCCGTCTACATCGAGCATATAATGAGAATGAAGATGGATATCGGTAAGAGGTTGAGCAACCAATGTGGCCTCAAATTCTGTCAGATTTTTTTTCAGTATATCATTTACCTGTTTTTCAATATGGCTGATAACCGATGAAGAAGGTTTTATTTCATCATTTAACTGGAAATAAGTGTACACATCAAAATTGCTCCACGCTCCTGCCGGATTATTTACCCGATCGTGTAAGTCGATTGGGATAAGAATATCAAACTGGAGGTGTGAGTTAGATGGAGTATTTTTTAAAATACCTGCTACGGCGAGGTTAGTTCCTTTTATATCATTATCTATATAAATGATTTTGCCCATCGCTTCATCCGCACTGCCAAAATATTTTTTTGCCGTTGCCTCGGTAATAACGACATTATTGGGTGAAGACAGCACGGTAGCGGCTTTCCCACTCAATAAAGGATAATTAAAAATGTGCAGGAAATTACTGTCGGCATATAAAATTCTTTTTTCGTTAAACTTTTTTGTGCCGATAGTGATCATTTTTTGCAGGGCTGAAATACGTGTTGCATTCTTAACCTCTGGTACCTGGCTCTTTATGGCATAAGCCAATGACGGAGGTACAACTGCCGCCTCCACATCTGATATCGTACTGGTTACTCTGAAAATATGATCGGGCTTCTTATTGAATTTATCAAAACTCAATTCATCCTGTACCCATAGCAGGATGAGGATACTGCAGGCCATCCCTGTTGCCAGGCCGATTATATTGAGACCCGAAAACAATTTATGCCTGGCAATATTCCGGAAAGCTGTTTTGAAATAATTTTTTATCATGACTAATAAATTATTGCTTGCTTGTTGTCCCTATAGCCATCCGACAATCATTTAATCATCTTACTCTGTTCGCAAACTTTTGCTTCACTCCGTTCGCAATGACGTAACCGGGTTGGTAATCGCAGCTTTTAAAGCCTGGAAACTTACCGTTAATAAAGTAATTATTAACGCACCTCCTATTGCCAGCGCAAATATGTGCCAGGTAATATCGGCACGGTATCTATAGTTATGCAACCATTCATTCATATAATAATACGCCACCGGCACAGCTATACAACAGGAGATAATTACTAACAAGAAAAATTCTTTGGATAACAATTTCCAGAGATTAAATACCGATGCACCTATCACTTTTCTTATACCAATCTCTTTGGTACGTTGTTCCGCAACGAAGGATGCTAAACCAAAAAGACCCAGGCAAGAAATGAATATGGCCAGTATAGCAAAGAAAGCAGTCAACTTACTTAGCCGTTCTTCACTTTTAAACTTTTCGCCATAAGCTTCGTCGGCAAACTTATAATCGAAAGGAGCAGCGGGAATTTGTTTTTTGAAAACAGCTTCTATTGATGCAAGCGAAGTTTTTACCGGCTTTGCCGGATCGAGTTTCAAAATGATCCAGTTAGACATGTCATACTTCAAAAAATAAAATGCCTGTCGTACAGGGTCATAAGGGGATTCCATCAGCATATCCTTTACCACTCCTACAATAGTATATTTTTCCTTGGCCTGTTCGTTTTCCACCACTGTTCCGATGGGGTCCTTAAGGTTCATGAATTTCACCGCTGCTTCATTAATCACTAACCCTGCTGAGTCTGTCGAAAAATCCCGGGAAAAATCGCGGCCCTGTGTAAATTGCCATCCTACAGTTTTCCCATATTCGTGCGTTACCGAAATAGCAGAAAAATCAGCATCAGTATTCGGATCTTTACCTGGCCAGGTAAAACCGCCCCAGTTGCTCCATATCTGTGTCAAAGGGCTTGAAGACTCAGCCATTTCAATGACAATCCCTTTTCCTTTTAACTCATTTCGAAGCTGATCATACTTACCCAAAAAATCAGGTGAACTCATCTGTATCATGATCACTCCTTTATTGTCATACCCTAAAGGCCTGTTTTTTGTATGTTGCATTTGCCGGTATACAAGAATAGTTCCGATGATCAGTGCAACGGAAACTGTAAACTGCAATACCACCAGCGCCTTTCTGGGTACAGATGCAAAACGCCCTACGCGGAATGTACCTTTTAAAACTTTCACCGGGTTGAACGATGATAAATAAAAAGCAGGATAACTTCCAGCCAACAGGGCTGTGAGAAAAACAAATGCCAGGCTCATTATCCAAAAAAAAGTTTCATCAAAGGGGAAGATCATCTTCTTGGAAGTAACCTGGTTGAACCAGGGTAATGATAAACAAACAACCAGGCAAGCGCCTAAAAATGCCAATAACACTACCAGCAATGACTCGCCAAAAAATTGTTTGATAATTTGCCAACGGACAGATCCAACAACTTTGCGAATACCTACTTCTCTCGCTCTTTTTTCCGAACGTGCGGTGGCCAGGTTCATAAAATTGATACAAGCGAGTAGCAATACAAAAATCCCTACAATCCCAAACATCCAAACATACTGGATCGGTCCACCGGTTCTTATTCCCTCTTCCCAATTGGAACGCAGGTGCCAGTCGGCCATGGGATTAAGGAATATCTCAGCTTTGAACTTCTTTTCTTCAGCCGGCAACTGATCTTGCTTTACATGAATAATCTTTGCGTTTAATTTATCTATGTCCACATTGTCTGCCACCTGCGTAAAAAGCTGGAATGAGTTATTACCCCATTGGTTTTGATCGCGGGTGTCCTGCACCCATTTTTCAGACGACACAAACAAATCCCAGGGAGCAATGAAATGAAGTTGGCTGAATCGGGTG
>CAMLEX010000141.1 GCA_946479055.1 uncultured Bacteroidota bacterium
CCGGTGCGGCCTTAGCTATTCCGACATGGAAATTTCTTATAAAAAAGAATAATCAACCAATATGACAATTGCGTTATTTTCTGACATTCACGCTAATCTTCCTGCATTAGAAGCTTTTTTTCAGGATGTGGATAGTAAAAAGCCTGATGCTATTTATTGCCTTGGCGATTTGGTAGGCTATAATATCTGGCCCAATGAAGTAATAAATGAAATAAGAAAAAGGAGTATTCCAGCTATTGCTGGCAATTATGACCAGGGTATCGGCCTCATGGTTGATGAATGCGGCTGTGCTTATAAAACAGATACAGAAAAAGATATGGGCAAAATCTCTATTTCTTATACCAACTCTATCGTAAAACCGGAGGAAAGAAAATACCTGAGAACCCTGCCTGCTCATATCAAAGTGGAGTTTCAATTAAATGATGATAAGCTGAATTTATTGTTAGTCCATGGTAGCCCAAGAAAAATTAATGAATACCTGTTTGAGGACCGCGATGAAAAAAGTTTATTACGAATAATGGAACAGGCTGATGCGGATATTATGTGTTTCGGGCATACACACAAACCTTATCACCGGATATTGCCCAACCAGCCGGAAGAAAATCCTCATTACCGTCATGCTATTAATATTGGTTCTGTAGGTAAACCCAAAGACGGTAATCCAAAAGGATGTTATGTACTGCTCACCATTAATGCAGATAGTAGCATAACTAATAAAGATGCAGTGCAGGTAGAATTTGTTCGGTTTGAATACGATGTAGAAAAAGCGGCAAAAGCTGTAGAAGATAGTCCGTTACCAAATGAATATGCCGATATGCTGCGAAAAGGTTATTAGAACGGGGTTAAGGTTTCTGTATTCGTAAAATGCCGGTAAGGCATTACCGGAGAATTACCTTATTTATCCCAATACCTTAAAAAAGATAAACAGGGATTTCAATTTTTAAAAAGCTGTGACAATCTTTGTCCTGTTCCCGTTTTTATCCTCCATACCCTTTAAGAGAACCAGTTTAGTTTCCAGTATCCATAAATTAAATCCAAACCTCCGAAGAAAAATAGTAAAGCTCTCTGATGAGTAAATGAATGTATAAAGGCCGGCACATCCGGCCTTTACCTTTTTTTACAATTGGGCTTTGTTCGTTCGGAAAAAAGATTTGTTGTTGAACGCTTCAACTACTTGTTCATTTTGTTTCCAGGCGAAAGCCCCACTAAATCCGGTTGCAGATTTATTTTTTTGCCGTTTTCGCGAAACTCTCCGACCAACTTCGGGTTTCTTCCCAGACTTTAACAATCCCGAAACATAATCCCGAAAATAAAAGCCGTTTAAAAGTTGTTTTAGCTGCGGCGTTTTCCGGAAATAAAACTTTGACGCCGATCAATAAGCGTAGGCCATAACACCGGGAAACCATTTCCGTATTTATATTCAGAACAAGCCACACACCATGCAATTGTATAAAAGGGTAAGTCTTTTGTCATTAGTATCAATGATCGTATGTCTGTCGGCCAGATCACAAACTACAGATAGCTTATCAATACGAGTATCAAAAACCGATACTACTTTAAAAAAATTACCCGAATGGGCACAGGAAAAAAGAAAGCCTTTTCCAATAAAACAGTTGATTGCGCCAACGCTGATGGTCATGTACGGCCTGGGCGGCCTTGAAAGTGACGGCATCCAAAAGATCAATGGAAAACTAAAAGAAGAGATATACACAGAGCGTCTGCCTAAAAAATCAAAATTGGATAACTATTTCATCTTTGCTCCCGCTGCAACAGTATATGGATTAAATGCATTGGGCATAAAGGGAAAACATAATTTCAGGGATAGGTCTATGATTTACCTGATGTCGAATCTCTTCATGAGCGGTATTGTTTTTTCAGTTAAGAATATCTCAAATGAGTTGCGACCAGATGCTTCAGATTATTTGTCCTTTCCAAGTGGTCACACAGCAGCATCTTTTGTCGGCGCTGAATTTTTAAGACAGGAATACAAAGATGTATCTCCCTGGTATGGAGTAGCTGGTTATGCCATGGCGAGCACCACTGCTTATTTACGAATGCAAAATAACAAACATTGGCTAAGCGATGTAGTGGCCGGTGCTGGTATAGGCATCGCTTCTACCAAACTGGCTTACTGGCTCTATCCCAAAATACAGCATAAACTATTTAAGGATAAACCTATGAAAACGATAGCCATGCCATCTTTTCAGAATGGTTCTATTGGTATTGGCCTGGTGCATAAATTTTAAATGCTTTTTGACGTCTTTATATCCACGCCACGACGCAAAGCCCGCAACGCACCTTTAATTTTCAACCAGTTTTCCCGTGGCGTCGCTGCGTCTTTGCGTGCCATCTTTGCGGGAAACAGGCTCCTACAAATGATCTTCATAACGACAATTGGGGTCCTACTCTGTTTCAAATCAAATCAGGCATATTCTGTTGCCGCAATAAGAGATGTTCGATAAAATTAAATCCCCGGGCTTACATCTTGCCATTCAGAAATTAAAACTGCCCTGCAAAACTTTCACAGCTTTCCCGGGAAGGAATATTTTCAAAAAGATAGTTCAGGCATTGCGGAATGGTTTGGCTATAGTCCATTTTAAGGGATCTGCCTGCATTCATCCAGTTGTGCAGATGGTCTTTAAAATCAGCATCAATACTTTTTAGTTTCAGTATTCCTAATTGTTTTAACGCTGCCGCATTGCATTGCTGTTCATATTGGCTGCGGATAGGGATAGTAATAATCTTTTTTCCCAGGTGCAGTGCTTCGGCAGGAGTTTCAAAACCACCGCCGGTAATGATTCCGGAGCAATGAATAAAACTTTGGTTGAACAATGCTTTGTCAACAGGCAGCAAGGTAATATTGTCTTGCTTTTTAGGTTGGGTAGTTTGCGAACAGAATATCTCAAACCGGATATCAGGAAAAGCCTGGAAAATAGTAATAAGCTGCTGCTCACAATAAGAAGGAAGATATACCGTCACATAGTTGCCGTTAGTAGGTTCGGCATCCAGCATTTCTTTCTTGATGACGGGGGTAAAAATAAAATCATCATAGGCTTTAAAATGCAATCCTATATACCGGCTCGCTTTCGCATAGTTTTTCAATATCCATTCACCTGCAGTGCTTTTTGCTGAAGGTCGCGGTGTGTGTACAGATTGAAAACTGGCCTGGTGACCAAAATTCACAGAGGGTATTTTCTTTTTAGCGCAGGCCGATGCAGTGATATAATCAAAATCATTGATGATAAGATCATAATTTTCTACAGGCAAGTCTTTGATCTCCTGTTTTAACCGGAAAGGCTCATAGCCACGGAAAACTTTCCAGAAATCCAAACCACCATTGCAATTATAATATAAACTAAGGCCCTTACTTCTGTATTTGATCGGTGCATCGAGGGTAAGGTTACTGTTATTGCCGCTGAGAAAAATATCTACAGCACCATATTGCTGTAAATGGGGCAGCAGTTCCATGGCCCTGCTGATATGCCCGTTACCTGTTGCCTGTACTGCGTAAAATATTTTCATGTGTTAATTTTTATTGTTTTTGGCCATCCCGAAAATCTCGGGGACAAGCGATGTAATTCGCCATAAAAATTTTCATCGCGGTTGGATGTATTGCTCGTCCGCCGCGGCGGATTATGGCTCATTTCTTCTGTTTATTTTTTATTTAAAATTTATATAGCCGCTGTTTGCTTTGCCAGGGAATGAAGATAAATAGCTATTTCATTCGTCATTACTTCCGGTTGTGGTTTGGGCGTTTGTACATGTTCTGCTTTCATAGTTTCCTCATCGTAGGAATAGATATGCCAGGCGTCGTCCCGGTATTCCAATGCAGTCAGGTGCTCTACCCAATCCCCGGAATTGAGATAGGTAACCGATCCTTCATTTGTTGTGATAACTCTTTTTTGTGGTTGATGAATATGACCGCAGATAACACTGTCGTATTTTTTTTCGATAGCCAGTTCAGCTATCAGGGTTTCAAAAGCATCAATATTGACCATCCTTTTATGAAATTGTTCCATGAACTTTTTCGATAAGGATAATTTCTTCTTGCCGATCAGTTTCATCAGCCGGTTTATAAAACTGTTGAAAGCAAGCAAGGATGCATAGCCATTGCTTCCCAGCTTTGTCCAGAGTTTTGCCTGGCCCTTGGTAGTATGATCAAATACATCTCCGTGAAAGACCCAGGTCATTTTGCCATTGATCTCAATAACTATTTTATCAGTGAGTTGAAAATTGCCTAAATGGATATCAGAATAACGACGGAGTATCTCATCATGATTACCTGTAATATAGATCACCCTGGTGCCGTTGGAAAGAAGATGAAAGATCTCCTGTATCACCGCCATATGAACGGTTGGGAAATAATGTTTGCTGAATTGCCATCCATCTATGATATCGCCATTGAGGATTAACAGGCGCGGAGAAATACTTTTAAGGTAGGTGACGAATTCTTTGGCACGGCTGGCATAAGTGCCCAGGTGCAGATCTGATACTACTACAACATCTACGGAGCGTTTTTGCATTCGGGCGGTTTTACAAAGATTATCATTGTGTATAAACTTATCATTACCGCAGTGTTAAGCCTTTGTGATGAAACAATGTGAAGATGTGAGAATTTTGAAAAATGCGAAAAATTAAAAAATGTATTAAATGATTAGTGTAAAATAGATGGTGGATATGCCGGAAATATGAATTTTTAAAAGAAAAATGAATCTTCAAAATCAAGTGCTGTGTTATGGTGGTCCCGACTGTTTCGTCTGTATCGGGATGGGGCTGCTTAACAATAAGATGACCGCTGCTTAACAGCCCGTTCATATTAGCTTTCTTTCTTTGCAAAACTTCCGTAAGTGAAAAACATTTTAATCTGTATCATACTTTTTTCAACGTTGCCCTTACTGAAACCGGGAAATTACCTGGTAGCCGATCAGCAATTGAAACCAAAAGAACAATTCTCCGGAAAACCAGCCACCAATCTTTTCATCATTACGATCGATGGCTTCCGATGGCAGGAAATATTTACCGGAGCAGATGCTTCGCTTATTAATGATACAAAGCACACACAGGATACAGCTACTATGAAAATGCTTTACTGGGGAGACAGTGAAAATGAAAGGCGTCAGAAATTGATGCCTTTTTTTTGGAACATCCTTGCTAAAAAAGGACAACTATATGGTAACCGGAATTTTGAGAATAAAGTAAACACAGCTAATATTTATACTTTCTCTTATCCCGGCTACAACGAAATATTTACAGGCAATACCGACTTGCTGGTTTCCTCCAACAAAAAGAAGCCGAATAAAAATATAAATGTGCTGGAGTATCTTAATGCAAAAGAACAATTCAAAGGAAAAGTTGTGGCGTTTACTTCCTGGGATGTTTTCCCTTATATCTTAAATGAAGAAAGAAACGGTATGCTGATTAATAGCGGTTATGAAAGTTTGGATAGTGAAACGGTTTCGGCAAAGCAAGTTCTTATTAATAGGGTACAGCAGGAAGCTGTATATAATAAAAGCGGTACAAGGCATGACCAGCTTACTTTTTTAACGGCTAAGGAATATATACAGCAATATCAGCCTAAGGTGATGTTCCTGGGCTTAGGCGAAACGGATGAATATGCACATAGCGGCCGTTACGACCTGTACCTGGAACAGGCGAATAAAGTGGATCGTATGCTGGCGGAATTATGGCATTGGGTACAGACTACTCCGGGATATAAAGACAATACAGCCTTTATCATTACAACAGATCATGGACGTGGCAGCCATGATAAAAACTGGAGTTCACACAGTACATTTATCCGCGGCTCCTCACAAACATGGTTAGCAATGATAGGCCCATCGATTGAGCCGCTGGGAGAAGTAAAACAAAATATGCAATTGTACCAGGCGCAAATAGCTCAAACTATCGCTGAATTGATGGGTGAAAAATTTGAACCAGAGTTTGATATAGCGAAAGCTGGCTTAGAGAAAGAATGATCTGAAAAAAAGACACTGATTTGTTGAGCTGTTATTGCAAGTCATAAAAAAACACCCTGAAGCGCAGGGTGTTTTTGCAAAAACAAATAATTTCTTATTTCAAGCTCAAGTTTCCTGCCACCTGTTTTAATAGATCTATGCCCGTATTTCTTCCTTCCAACGTTACCAGCAAACGGTCTCCTGCCAGGTAAGTAAGCGTAGAGCGGTTATTTTTTTTGTTATGATGCTCAACAGCTCTGCCACCGTTGAACTCAAAAGTCTTAGTGTATTCATCATCACTTTCAGATTGAAAGTTCATCATTCCCAGGTATTGCATACTGTAAATACCGGCTCCGGCCTGTCCTGCACAATCAAAGATTTTTAATTCCAGGTTAGTGGAATCGTTGATAGGGTATTCTCCTTCGGCATAAGCCGCTCCCATAGCGCTGTTGGCCGAAAATTTTGAACGCTTTGCACCGGCTAATTCTTCAGGCAACAGGGCTTTCATTTGATCAAGTGTATATGGAGATAATTTTTGTAATTCTTCCGTCTTCTTTTGAAAATCATCCGACACTTTTGCAAGCTCATTGGGTTGAATAGTAGTTGTTGTTTTTCCATCTTCACTGGTAACAGTGATGCCAGGTTTTTTATTATTGTTGCACGCGGTCAGCAGGCAAACTGCGGCACAGAGTAAAATAAATGCATGTTTCATGGTAAATGGTTTAGGTTTTAATGGTATAAATGTAGATAAATTGGTGATTTTACGGCGGTATAGCTTGGCGATGAGCTTACCAAAGTGAAAAAAGCAGGGTGATTTTCCTTTAAAACAGGGATAAAATCTTAATTTTAGATTCTACACGATGAAGAAACTATACCGATTCCCTTTTTGAATTCTCTGTAACATTTTCCTGTACTCTTAAAATTTGTAAATAAAATGAAGAAGATTTTTCTTTGCTTTATCGCCATATCGGTAGTAGTATCCACATTGTCATCTTGTGCTGCTACTAAAAAAGATTGTCACGGCGTTAAACACTATAAGCATAAAGGCGGTTTCTATATTTGAGCCCAGGTTTACCATGATCATGCTTTATCCCGCATCATAGGGAAATTTTGTTTTGTATAAGTTGATAGATTTGCAGTAGAAACAGCAAACATGCTGAGACGTATTTATTATTATCTACTTTCACTCAAATCAAAACTATTTGGTGGTATGACAATATTTTCAAAGATCATTGCCGGTGAAATTCCCGGTTATAAAATTGCGGAGAATGATAAATTTTTTGCGTTTCTGGATATCTTCCCTTTGCGTGAAGGACATGTATTGGTAGTACCTAAAAAAGAGATAGATAATTTTTTTGATCTGCCGGAAGAGTATCTGAAGGAGTTGTTGATTTTTGCTCAGCCTATAGCAAAGGCCATCGAAAAATCATTTGACTGCAACCGTTGCGGCATCAGTGTAATAGGTCTTGAAGTGCCGCATGCGCATATGCATCTTATCCCTATCAATGCAGCTAACGACCTTAATTTTGCACAGCCCAAATTGAAAGTATCGGAAGAAAGAATGAAAGAGATCCAGAAGAAGATTGTTGATCAGTTGGATAGGAGATAAGTTTATTGCTTAAATAAACGAGCATAATTTTTACCTGCTTCGTCTTGACGTTCAATAACGCATTAATAGAAGAGAAACATTAGTGTGAATTCTACTTTTCACTTTTGACCTTTCACTTATCACGAATCAACCTTTCAACTTATCAACCGTCACACTCACTCTCCCCGGATTCTTTTTGATAAAATCATCCCAGCCTTTTAATCCTTTTCCATTTTTTAGTAATACTGTTTTTGTTTGAAAATGATGACAAACAGCGACAGCCAGTGCATCAGTAGCATCAAAAGATTGAGACTCATCTTTCAGGGAAAGCAATTGCTGAAGCATTCTCCACACCTGTTCCTTATCAGCATTACCATTTCCTGTTACAGATTGCTTAACCTTCTTTGGTGAATATTCCGTAACAGGCAAACCTGCACTCATAGCAGCGGCAATAGCCACACCTTGTGCTCTGCCCAGCTTCAACATGCTTTGTACATTCTTGCCGAAGAAAGGGGCTTCGATAGCAAATTCATGCGGGTTGAATTTTTTTATCAGCTCTTCTACCTTTTTATGAATAAGTTGAAGCCGTTCATAATTATCTTTCTGAGACGATAGCTTAAGCACATGCATCATTTTCAGTTTTACATTTTCACCCGTTACTTCAATGATGCCATAGCCCATTGCTAAAGTACCGGGATCAATGCCTAGGATTATTTTCGCAGTCTTTTGCAAGCGGGGGTGTATTTTTACAGAATTAATTAAAACGGAATAAAGAAAAAATCAGCCCGAAACTACAAAAAACAGGGTGAATAGGTTTAGCAAAGATTCTTTGGGGCATTATGCAAATAACAAACTGGCAAAACAAAAACATCCGGGTCTTTATCAATTATTTCCTGGGGCCGTTGCTTTTTATATGGTTGTCTTATTCTATCTATCACCAGGTTCAGCAGCAACCGGGTTTAGAAAAATCATGGCGGCATATCCGTGAATCATTTAATGGTGGTAAAATAACAAGTCTGGCAGTTGTAGTGCTATTAATGCTGGTCAACTGGATCATTGAAACATTCAAATGGAAATTAGCTGTTCAGAAAATTCAGACAGTTGATTTTTTTACTGCTTTCAAAGCGGTTTTATCCGGCGTTTCGTTTTCTGTAACAACTCCTAACCGGGTAGGTGAATATTTAGGAAGAGTATTGTATATGAATGAAGGCAACCGGCTAAAGGCGATCTCATTGACAATTACAGGAAGCATCAGCCAGTTGATTGTAACGTTGATCATGGGGCTTGCAGGTTTGCTTATTCTAAAGTCACCTGTTGAAACGAACCAGCTGATCTCTTCTTTTTGGTTGGATATCCTGTTGTGGGGTGTAGCTGTTGGCGTTTTCATTTTAACAGTTTTTTATTTCCGGTTATCATGGCTTGTAACGTGGATAGACAGGCTGCCGGGTAGTAAAAGATGGGCATGGCTTATAGAAGCCTTGGAAGAGTATAATGCAACTTTACTTCTGCAATTGCTGTCCTTATCTGCATTAAGATTTGTTGTATTCATTATCCAATATTATCTTTTGTTCCGATTGTTTGATGTGAATATATCGTTATGGGAGGCCTGGTGGACGGTCAGTGTTTCTTTTTTGATATTGGCGGTTATTCCAACCATTGCTTTGTTTACCGATCTTGGTCTTAGAGGAAAAGTAAGCCTGGTGTTAGTGGGAATGTTTAGCGGGAATAGTTTAGGAATAGGGCTTACGACTGTGAGTATATGGTTTATTAATCTTATAATACCAGCCCTGGCCGGTAGTTTATTAATTTTGAGCATTAAAAAAATAATTAGAAATAAAAACACCCTGACCGGGTAAATTTCGTGGCATGTAAATGGTAATGAAAAGGAGTTTGCCACTGAATTTCATCCGGCCTTTTAAAAGATAAATTGTTTGTAATGAACGGACT
>CAMLEX010000142.1 GCA_946479055.1 uncultured Bacteroidota bacterium
TGCTGATGTTTCGCTGATCCTGGGACCTGTAGCTACCAATTTTTCTGATAATGGCATCAACCTGGTTAGAGTTACTTCTGCTAATGATATGTATAACGCCTGCCATCAATTATTTGAAGAAACAGACATTGCAATCATGTCAGCCGCAGTAGCAGATTACATGCCGGTAACAAAAGCAGAACAGAAAATCAAAAAGAAGGATGACAACCTTAACCTTGAACTTACTAAAACAAAAGATATTTTAAAAAGTCTTGGTGAAAAGAAGAGGAAAGGACAAATACTGGTAGGATTTGCTTTAGAAACGGTGAATGAGAAACAATATGCTTTGGAAAAATTGAATAAGAAAAATGCGGATATGATTGTTTTAAATTCATTGAATGATGAAGGAGCAGGTTTTGGCCACGATACAAATAAGATCACTATTTTTCAAAAAGGAGGAATAGAGACTCATTTTGATACAAAGTTGAAGGAGGACGTGGCAAAAGATATCGTAGAAACAATTATAAAATCTTACTATGCTTAAAAAAACGGGTTTTCTTTTTGTTATAATTTTTTGGATTAGCTATGCGCAATCCCAGGAAATACAAGCCCGGCTTACTGTAATGGCAGGCAAGATCAGCACGCAAGTAAATAGAAATGTTTTTCAAACCCTGCAGACATCACTGACCAATTTTATTAATAACCGGAAATGGACGACAGATGCATTCCAGGCAAATGAAAAGATCCAGTGCAACTTTCTATTGAATATTGATCAGGAGTTGGGCAACAATATGTATAAGGGCAAGCTTACAGTTCAGGCAGCACGGCCTGTTCATAGCACTACCTATGATTCTCCGATCATCAATTTTTTAGATGATGATGTTGTATTTCGTTACCAGGAATTTCAGCCAATTGAATTTAACGAAAACAGGGTTCAGGGCAACGATCCTGTTGCAGCCAATCTGCCAGCGGTACTTGCTTATTATGTAAATATTATCCTTGGATTTGATTATGGTTCTTTCTCCCTGCGGGGTGGTGACGCTTATTTTAAAAAAGCCTGGAATATCGTGAACAATGCGCCTGAAAGCCGTGATATAACTGGCTGGAAATCGTTTGAAAATATCAGGAATCGTTATTGGCTTGCTGAAAATTTGAATAATAACCGGTTTGCTTTGTTGCATGACGCATTGTATTCCTATTACCGGTCTGGCATGGACCTTTTTTATGAAAATGAGAATGAAGGGAGAAACGGAATAATAAATAGCCTTAATTTTTTGAATACCCTGAATACTGACAATCCCAATTCGATGATTATGCAATTTTTTTTCCAGGGGAAAAGCTCTGAGTTGGTAAAAGTTTTCAGCAGAGCAAATAATGATATAAAAACCAGGGCCAGGGACATATTGACTAAAATAGATATTACTAATGCCACAGCTTACAAAGAATTAAAATGAGAAAACTGTTTTTGATCTTTCTGATTCTTTCTTTTTTATTTTCTTGTTCCGATAAAAATAAGATGCCCAAAGGAGTACTGCCCAGGAAAAAAATGCAGGAAGTAATGTGGGATATGATCAGAGCGGGAGAATTTCTGAACAGCTATGTATTTAATAAAGATACCTCATTAGATAAAATTGCAGAAAGCCAGAAATGGCATAACAAAATATACCAGTTACATAAAATCACTAAAAGAGACTTCGACAGGAGTTATGCATATTACGAGTCTCACCCTGTTTTAATGAGGGCGATATTGGATTCACTGAGTAAAAAACAGGCTCAACCAAAAATACCGCCTGGTCAGGGGACACAAATATCAAAAGACTCGCTGAATAAAAAAGACTCCATTACACTAAAAAATAAAAGAAAAAGAATTATTGATACACTCAATAGGAAAAGAATATTGAAAAAAATCTCCAATACGCAATAATCTTGTTTTAGAAAAGACAACTTTCCTATTTTTATTTTCTTATTTTTCATAATAAATGAGCCATAAAAATTTCAGAGCAATTTATATTAGCCTGCAATGATTTCCGTCCAAGGCGGGACCATTTGGCTAAAATCAAATTAAAAAAGTGCAAATGAATAAAGTTGTTTCAACGGCCGAAGAAGCGATCCGGGATATTCAGGATGATCATGTACTAATGCTTGGAGGTTTTGGTTTGTGCGGAATTCCGGAAAACTGTATTGCAGCATTGGTGAAAAAAGGAGTGAAGCAACTTACCTGTATATCCAATAATGCCGGCGTAGATGATTTCGGGATCGGTTTAATGCTTCAGAAGAGGCAGGTAAAGAAAATGATCGCATCTTATGTGGGAGAAAATGCAGAGTTTGAAAGGCAACTATTAAGCGGTGAATTGGAAGTAGAACTGATTCCACAAGGCACATTAGCCACAAGATGTTTAGCGGCAGGGTATGGTATGCCTGCTATTTTTACACCAGCCGGTGTAGGAACAGAAGTGGCCGATGGAAAAGAAATCAGAAATTTCAATGGAAAGGATTACCTGATGGAATATGCATTCAATGCTGATTTTGCGATTGTCAAGGCATGGAAAGGGGATACACAAGGTAATCTCATTTACAAAGAAACAGCCCGGAATTTCAATCCCCTGATGGCAATGGCGGGAAAAGTAACTATTGCAGAAGTAGAAGAGTTGGTTCCAGCGGGTGCATTAGATCCTAATATTATTCATACACCGGGCATTTATGTCCACCGGATATTCCAGGGAAAAGGATATGAAAAAAGAATTGAGCAAAGAACAGTGAGGAAAGCCAAATAAGTCAAACAAGTCAAATAAGTCAATATGGCCCTCACTAAGGAGCAAATAGCGCAGCGGATAGCTAAAGAATTAAAGGATGGTTATTATGTGAACCTGGGCATCGGTATACCAACATTAGTAGCCAACTATATTCCTGAAGGTATAAAAGTTGTTTTTCAAAGTGAAAATGGTTTGCTTGGAATGGGGCCATTTCCTTTAGAAGGTGAAGAAGATCCTGATTTAATCAATGCAGGTAAACAAACTATTACAACACTACCCGGATCTTCTTTTTTTGATTCAGCAATGAGTTTTGGAATGATAAGAGCTGGCAAAGTTGACCTTACTATTCTGGGCGCTATGGAAGTAAGCGAGCAGGGAGATATTGCGAATTGGAAGATCCCCGGCAAAATGGTAAAGGGTATGGGGGGCGCAATGGACCTTGTAGCAAGCGCCAAAAATATAATTGTAGCCATGGTGCATAGTAACCCCAAAGGAGAATCAAAACTTTTACCAAAATGTACTCTACCCCTTACAGGCTTAAGATGTGTAAAAAAGATTGTTTCTGATCTGGGTGTACTGAATGTTACTCAGGAGGGGTTTAGACTACTGGAGAGGGCTCCAGGTGTCAGCGTTGAAGAAATAAAAGCCAAAACAGCAGGTAAATTGATAGTTGATATGGAGATACCGGAAATGCAATTTTGAAACTCAGCTCCTGCATGGCTTAGAGCTCTCTTTAATCAATAAGATTATTTTTTACAGCAAAGAAAACAAGGCCGGCTGTATTCTTACTTCCAAAACGTTCCATCAACCTGTCTTTAATGGCTTCTACCGTACGTGGGCTGATCTCCATTTTCTGAGCTATTTCCTGCGCTGTGAATTCCATGCAGATAAAACGCAATACATCTCTTTCTTTATCGCTAAGAGTTACTTCATTATTAAGGGAAGGGACAACTTTCTGACGGGAATGTGATTTTTTCAGAAGAATACGGTTCACAAAATTATTGAGATAATATCCTTTTTCATATACCTCCATGATGGCCCTTCTTATTTCCTGGGGATCCGCATTTTTCAACATGTATCCGTTTGCGCCATTCTCCATCAGGTGGTAAACAAAACGCTCATCTTCATACATGCTCAGAACAAGAACTTTGATGGCAGGGTATTGTTTACTGATGATCTTTGTGGCTTCAATGCCATCCTTTCCTGGCATGCGTAGATCCATCAGTACCACGTCGGGTTCAGATTGGGCGATGCCAGCAAGCAGATCATCACCATTTTCGGCTTCTTGCACAAATTTGATGTTGGTAAAAGGGCGTAGCGAAAGGATAACCCCTCTCCGGAAGATTTTATGATCGTCAGCAATAGCTACCTTAATGATTCCCATAGTTTCAGATAAAACGGTGAATTTAGCAAATAAACACAACTACTGGTACGGGTCGTCTTTGGGTAACTCAATGGTTACTTTATAATAGGTTTGCGAAATGTCTTTTTCAAAATAGATGCTACCTCTTGCTACCCTCAGACGGCTACTGATATTTTTTAATCCAAGTCCGATATTGCTTTTGTTCAGTTTATCAAAATCCGTTTGTATAATACCCCGTCCGTCATGATGAATACGAAGATAGAATTTATCGCCGTGGACATTTTGTGTAAGATGAATAAAACTTGAGCTACTGTGTTTTAAAATGTTATTGATCAATTCCTGTACAATACGGAAAATAATCAATTCTTTTTCGGGTTTTAGCCTATCCCTGTAATCATGAAACCGGCTGCTGGCATTCATACTTCCCGATCCGCTGATCTTCTGGAATACATCGTTAATAGCAGATTCCAGGCCAAAATTCTTTAGGGTTGGGGGCATCAGGCTATGGCTGATATTACGCACCAGTTGTATGGTATCGTCAATGATTTGCCTTGCCTGGAAAATAGCCTGCAGCTGAGTTGCTTTATCCTGGTTGACCAAATTTTCATTCAGGTAAAGCCGGGCAGTGGCTAATAATGGTCCGGCATCATCATGTAAATCCGCAGCAAGACGTTGACGTTCTTCCTCCTGCAGGCGGATAGAAGCGTCAAGTAATATTTTTTGTTGCTCCTCTTCCATTTTTTGCAACGTGCGTTGATAGCGGGATACTTTACGCTGGTGGAAGATGATAAAAAGTACCAGCCCAACAGTCAATACAAGCATACCCATGGTGCCGATGAACAGCACAGAGGAGACTCCTGAAGATGGGTTAGTGGCTTGTAGTAAAAACATATGGTTTGGGGTGGGTGTAATTTATTTCATATCCATATCCAAATAGGGTACCTGAGATTGGTTAAGAGAATTTGTTTTATGTTGGTGGGACGTTATTAGCATAGCTACTGCAAAAAATAAATTTTTCAAAAGTTCGGCAATGGAAGCATAATCCCAATAATTCTGAAACTCAGCCTCAGCCTTCGGCATATAGTTAGCCAATATATTAAAGAAAAAAGAACCGCCTAAATATAAAAGAATTCCTACGCATAGCCAGAAAGTAGGATGATTATAAATAAAGCCAGTTTTATTGTTTTTGGAGTGATCGTAAAAGAAAAGAAAAATATATACGAATAAAAGTATTGTTTCGACTCCAATTGATATAGAATCGAGCCCCCGGGACGTTAAGCCAAAATATACATGAAATATAAAAAAGCAAATGGAAAGTGATAAGATCAACTTTTTTATTTTTTTATTGCCGATACCAAGTGAAATTAAAAAGGCCAGGGAAATATATTCAAATGATGTATATAAGAAAAAATATAGAGTCTGAGTCTTGGATGGCAAGAAATCGTATATGCTCATAAAAATGAAAGCTGCCATTCCATAGATGGCAATCATTAACGGAATACGTTTTCTTAGTTTGGGAAAAAAAAGGAGTATCGGTAAAATTAGGTATGAATAAATTGCAATATGTAAAAAAAGTTTTTCTATTACTTTGGATTTTGTCCAAAAATAGAAAAACTTTTAAATGAAGTGAAACTTTTTAAACTTAATCTTCCCAAATAAAAACTTGAAGA
The DNA here is from genome assembly GCA_946479055.1 of uncultured Bacteroidota bacterium. The sequence continues at coordinate 5,766 of CAMLEX010000142.1, forward strand.
TCATCAGTTGGAACTTGTCTTGAAATCAGTGCCTTTTTCATAACAGTAACGTTTTTTGTGTTCTTTAATCGATTCGGATGTAAAAATTGATATTGTGGCGCGGGAATTCTATAGGGGTAAATTCGGTTATAAACACTTAGATCTTTATAGAATTCAATACAGTAAAGGGTTATAGGTTATTTTCCGTAGTTGATCTACCTTCTAATAAAGAGTAAATTAACTATTATTAGTTAGTATTTTTACTGTAAATATAATGGTAGATTAGCTAAGAGTATACACTATTCAGAAATAATTATCCACGATTGTGGAAAGGAGAGCCTTGTATTATTTTAATAAAATCACTACCAGGAAAAAAGAAAGTTGATTGACATTGGACTTGCGGAGGATTTTCAATGGATTTGGAAATCTTATCATGGACGGTTTTCCCGTTAACGGGAATCTGGATATTGGATGCTGCTAATCTCGTCAATCAACTTGAAACAAAACTATATTCACATACCAATGTGGACAAGAGCAGTATTGCCTTTTTTCAAAATGGAAGTTTTTACTGCTTTTTCGTAGACTTACGATTATGGCAATACGATGTATTACGATGAAATAGTATATAATTGTAATTAAATGAAATGTATGGTTAAGAATAACTACTTATTAAACTTCGACTTCAAAATTTTGAGAATGAAACAAATAAGCAAAACAAAAAAAACTACATTTGGAATCGGAAAATCACCATCTCCCGTTTTATTGCGGGACAGGCATTAAATGACTGCTTAAACCAAAATTGTAAATGTCAAGCCAGGAGATAAAAATAGCAATAGCTGATGATCATAAGATATTTCGTGACGGAATACGGATGGCTCTGAAAGACAGGGAATATTTGAAAATACTGTGGGAGGCCGAAGATGGAAAAGACCTTATGCATAAGCTTCAGCTCAAACTTCCCGATGTAATATTGATGGATATCCGTATGCCGGAAGTTGATGGCATCAATGCCATTAGTATAATACGTAAAGAATATGATGCGTTAAAGATTATTGTGCTTACAATGTATGATGATCAGGAGATGATTACTAAAATGATGGAGATGGGCGCCAATGCTTATCTGACCAAGACCACCGATCCTGATGAGATATACCAGGCTATACTTACCTGCATGAATGACGATTTTTATTTTAATGAACTGGTAAATAAGGCCGTGCTTTTAAAATTGCAACATAAAAAAACGGTCCGACAGTTTTATCCTAACCCGGTAAAGCTTTCTGAAAAAGAAATACGCATATTAAAGCTGATAGCAGAAGATAAAACCACGGATGAAATATCGAAAGAAGTTTTTCTCAGTCCCCGCACCATTGAAACCATCCGGCAGAATATGAAGCAAAAGGTAGGCGCCAAAACAATTGCTGGGTTGGTTATGTATGCGATGCGAAATAAACTGCTGGAATAAGGGCTCACTAAGTCTCCCATGAAGGGAAACTTTACATCCTTAAAACTATTATTCATACACAGAATATAAAGTCACAGCATGGAGAATGCCAATAACAGTTATTTTGACGGCTACTATAAAGATATATGGCGCAATCTTGTTCCCGCTGAATTGACGGTGAAAGAAACTGATTTCATGTTGCAATATTTTAACCTGCAACCGGGAAATAAAGTTCTGGATATGATGTGTGGTTACGGGCGTCATGCCATTTCGCTTGCAAAAAAAGGAGTAAGCGTTACAGCTGTAGACAACCTGGATGAATATATTAGCGAAATAAATGAGACTGCCGTTAAAGGTGATTTACCCATCAAAGCGTATAAGGCTGATGTAGTGAAATTTGAGGCTGAGGAGATTTTTGACCTTGCCCTTTGCATGGGAAACAGTCTTTGTTTTTTTGACAGAAAAGACACGTTAAAGATTTTGAAAATGATCGCTTTACATCTAAAAACAGGCGGTCATTTTTTTATCAACACCTGGATGCTTGCAGAAATAGCATTCAATAATTTCAGGGAAAAAGCATGGAGCAGTGTTGGCGATCTGAAGTTTATTATAGAAAATAAATATCTTTTGCAGCCATCACGCATAGAAGCAGAGCATTTAATTATAGCTCCGGATGGGAAGACAGAAACTAAAAAAGCTGTTGATTATATATACTCAATTGCGGAAATGGGTTCATTGCTGGAAGAAGCCGGTTTTTCCATGAACGAAGTATACAGTATTCCCGGCAGAAAAAAATTTACTTTGGGTGATCCAAGGGCTTATATAGTTGCCGAAAAGCGATAATGGATTTATTCCGTTGGGTGTTCTCTTCAATATTTTTTCTTTTATAGTAAGTATGTAACAATAAAAAAACCCTTCCTTTCGGAAGGGCGCTGAACGTTACTGTTATGAAAGAAAATTCTTATTTTAATGTAATAGAATCAGAAATAGGAAAAGGCTAATGGTATTCGGTTTAATTGACAGTTTTTCATAAAAGAACGAATCAATAAAACGGGTTAATTAATAATTATTAAAAGAGAAAGTTGATTGCCAGGAAAAGAGTCGTTGGACTTTCAAAGGATTGGAAATGACTTTCTGGACGGTTTGGACATTGGATAATAAGGATAACGAATCACCCGAATCAATCAACTTTCTGAAACAAAAATATATTCACACCCGCGTGTGGACAAGAGCATAACTGCCCTATTTAAATATTTCAGCATTTACGGGTATACTCGTATATTATCTTTCATTGTCACTCGTATTTTTTCTATTTGTTTTTATAGGAAAAACTCTTATTTGATTACTGGTACTTTCCACAAATACGAAATCAAGTACTTCTACTATGGTATATATTGCAGGAATTTTCCATCTTGCAGGAATAGAACAAGTACCGAACCCTATCAATTTTACTAATACAAAAATCCATGAAAAACCCCGAATCTAACTCCTTAATTAAAGTAGCTATCGCAGATGATCATGCCCTGTTCCGGACGGGTGTAAAAACGTCCCTTTCCAGCCGAAAAGATATTCAGATGGTTGCCGAAGCAGAAAATGGCATGCAATTACTAAACTTATTGCGTCATATTCAACCTGATGTGGTTCTGCTGGATATCCAGATGCCAATTATGGATGGATTGACGACACTTCCGGAAATTAAAAAGCTCTATCCCGGTGTAAAAGTTATCATGCTTTCCATGCATAATGATCATTCCGTAATATCGCGGATGATGGAAATAGGCGCCAATTCATACCTGACAAAGGAATCAGGATCAGAAATGATCTATGATGCAATACGGGCCGTTTATGAACAAGATTTCTTTTTCAATGACCTTACAAATAAAGCCCTGCTTAGTGGTTTGCGTACAAAGCGTACGTCAGAATCATCGATGCCGCAGGATGTACAATTGACTGATAAAGAAATAACTATTTTAAAACTGATGTGTGACGAAAAAAGCACAAAGGAAATTGCTGATATAGTTGATCTGAGTCCGCGGACAGTGGAGGCGATCCGGGATAAACTGAAGACCAAAACGGGCACTAAATCCATGGCAGGTTTGGTAATGTATGCCGTAAAGGCCGGCCTGGTAGAACAAGCGTAATAACCTCTAACTAATTGCTTATAGGCCATCCCGTTTAATGCGGCCTACGTTAGTTAGTTAGTTAGTTAGTTAGTTAGTTAGTGGGATCCAGGATCTCCCAAACGTTTCTTTAGATTTGGCTGAAATTTTGGTTG
>CAMLEX010000143.1 GCA_946479055.1 uncultured Bacteroidota bacterium
TGGTCACTACCAATCGCTATGGGTTTGCTTATATCAAATGGAGAAATCATAAATTTTTTTTTTAATGATTATTTTAAATATACGATCTACACTTACTGCAAAGCTACTGTATTCATTTAAATTGGAGTAAGCATCTTATCTTAGTTCTAACCTCGTACTTCGTATTTTATCTAGCTCCATTCTTCCAGTTGTTTATCCTGATTTTTGTTGATCCTCGAAGCAAGAACAATACTTGCTTCGAACAAGATATACAAAGGGATTGCAACAATAGCAAGACTAAACGGATCCGTAGATGGAGTAATGATAGCTGCGGCAATTAGTATAATTATAAAAGCATGGCGACGGTATTTCCGCAAGAATTTTCCTGTAACGATACCGATTTTTGCCAGTATCATCACGAGCAAAGGCATTTGAAATAAGACGCCAATACCAACCGTAGTATAAATAAGATTTTCGAGATAATCAGAAAAGGTTGGCTTTATTTCTATTAACGGGCTTAGTGAATAAGAGAAATAAAAATTTACCATGAAAGGTGTCAGAACATAGTAGCCAAATGCAACACCTCCGAAGAATAATAAAGAAACCCATAGGATTACGCCTCCTGTATTTTTCTTCTCTTTTTCAGAAAGAGCCGGTTTTATAAAACGCCAGAACTCCCAAAAAATATAAGGGAAAGCAACTATAAAACCGCCTACAAAAGAAATAGTAAATGAAGAAATGAATTGACCAGTAAGCTCTGTACTCAGAAAACTGACTTTAACGCCCTTCATACAAATGGAATCTCCAAGACCTAAAGCATGGCTTAAATCGCAGAACCATTTATAGGTAATAAAATTATCCCGCGCAGGGGCCAGTAATATATCATTGACGATTTCCCTGACGAAAATAAAGAATACGATAGCACCTATCCCAATAGCAATAACTGAACGGATCAAATGCCACCGCAATTCTTCCAAATGGTCAATAAATGACATCTCTTCGCTGGCATTCTTACTATTCTTTCTGCGATCTAAAAAATCCAATAGGGCCATCAGTGTATTTTAATAATGGGGGCAAAGATAAGGAGGTCGGGGCTTCAGAAGTTTATAGTTTATGGTTTGTGGTTGGCTGGCGCTGGTCGTATACGTTTCGGTTTTGAACTGTTCGTACCTCGTATCTTATTTGAGTTTTTTCATTTTCACCATTTCTATCCTGGTATCGCTGACGCTGATGACATCAAATTCGTAGTCGTCAATGATAATACGTTCTTTTTGCTGAGGGATGGTTTCATGAAAATTAATAATATACCCCGACAAGGTTTCGGATTCATGTTCAGGAAATTCAAAATCGTATTTTTCCTCCAGGTAATCCAGCTCCAGCCGGCCTGAGAAAATAAATTCGTTTTCAGCAATCTGTGTTTCAACAAATTTTTCCGTATCATATTCGTCCTGTATTTCACCAAACAGCTCTTCCAGTACATCTTCCATCGTAATGATGCCGGCGGTACCTCCAAACTCATCTACTACCCAGGCTATACTTTTTCGTTCACGGCTGAATTTGCTGATCAGGTCCGCGGCACTCATACTTTCAGGCACAGCAGGAATAGGTAATAAAATGGATTGAATAGTTGAGGGATTTTTAAAAAGATCCAACTGATGTATATAACCTGACAAGTGATCGATATTGTCATCGTAAACAACCAACTTGCTCAGCTTGGTCTCAATAAATTTTTTTTTCAGGTCTTCGATGGAAGTGTTAAGTGTAACTCCAACGATCTCTTTCCTTGGTACCAGGCATTGACGGATTTTTACCTTTGGAAATTCCTGGGCATTTTCCAGCAGTTGTGTATTACGCCCTTGTCTTTCTTCATCCATGTCTTGCTGAAAAAGATTTTTTAGTTCGCTAAGGTTAAGCGGTTCTTTATGTTTGTCTACCCGTACATTGAAAACGTACCTGAGCAGCCATTCCGCCAGGCTGATAAACCCTTCTGCAATAGGGGAGAACATCTGGTAAAAAAAATCAATTACTAAAGACAGTCTTGTCAATAGAATATTGCTTCTCGCCCTGAAGATTGCCCTGGGAATAAATTCTGCAAATACCAATACTACAAAAGTGGCTATTGCAATCTCTACCAAGATATGAACCAGGTCAGCACCTACACCTAAGTATTGCCATACCGGCTGCATTACTGAACTTATTTGCAGGCTGAAAAAGACCAGGAAAATATTAAAACCAATTAAAGTAGAGCCAATAAAACTCGCAGGGGCATCTATGAATTTGGATAATAAATGACCTGCTGTGCCACCTTGTTTTTTTCGTAATTCAATGGTCAGGCGGTTAGCACTATAATAGGCCATCTCAATGCCTGCAAAAAATCCCATCAGGAGCAGGGTCACCACAAACCAGGTTATTGTCTTCCATTCAGCCATATGGTAAAGATAACAAACGGCGGGTTTTGCAGGTAAAGGAAGTACTGATTTGTTTATATATCCAGGAATTCCTTTACGATCTGTTCTGCTTTGGCGCAGGCCCGGTCCAGGTCGTCATTGATTATGGATTTGTTGAAATGCTCTTTAAAAGAAATTTCATAAGAAGCTTTATTCACCCTGGCCTGCAATGATTCGACTGTTTCTGTTCCTCTTGATTCCAATCTTTTTTTCAATTCAGCTACAGAAGGCGGTTCTATAAAAATGGTCAGCGATGTATCGGGATATTGCTGTTGTATATGTATAGCGCCTTTTACATCTATATCCAGCAAAGGACATTGGTTATTATCCCATAGTCTTTGCAGCTCACTTTTTAAAGTGCCATAATATTTTCCTTCATACACCATTTCCCATTCTATAAATTCATTGTGCTGGATCTTTTGTTTAAAATCCTGTAAGGAGATAAAATAATAATCCTTTCCGTTTGTTTCATAACTGCGGGCTTCCCGGGTAGCGGCAGAAATAGAAAAAGCCAGCTGCGGAAAAACTTTTAACAGATGCCGGGTTATGGAAGTTTTACCGGCACCGGATGGAGCGGTAATGATGATGATCTTATTTTGATAAGAAGCCATGTGCAAAGAAAAGGAATGAAATGCAATGGCGTTTATTCTTCATTTATTTTTTCAGCCTTCCACTCTTTTTATATCAGCTCCCAGTTTTTTCAATCGTTCATCTATGTATTGATAACCCCTGTCAATTTGTTCTATATTCTGAATAGTGCTTTTACCTTCAGCACTCAATGCTGCAATGAGCAATGCGACACCAGCACGTATATCAGGGCTGCTCATGGTAATGCCACGCAGTTGTTGCTCTCTTTCCAATCCTATAACAACCGCACGATGCGGATCACATAAAATAATTTGAGCTCCCATATCTATCAGCTTATCTACAAAGAACAAACGGCTTTCAAACATTTTTTGATGAATGAGTACACTGCCTTTTGCCTGTATAGCTGTTACCAGTATTATGCTGAGCAGGTCAGGAGTAAAACCCGGCCAGGGGTGATCATAGATAGTCAATACACCGCCATCAAAATATCTGTTCACTTCATAAATTTCCTGTGATGGTATATGAATATCATCGCCATTAAAATTTAATTGAATGCCTAATTGCTGAAATTTTTCAGGGATAATACCGAGGTGTTCGATACCGGCATTTTTAATGGTGATATCGCTTTTTGTCATTGCGGCAAGGCCAATAAAGGAACCTACTTCGATCATATCGGGCAGCATCCGGTGTTCGGTGCCGCCGAGATAATCCACCCCTTCAATAGTAAGTAAATTACTCCCGATGCCACTGATCTTTGCTCCCATGCGGTTGAGCATTTTACAAAGTTGCTGTGTGTAAGGTTCGCAGGCCGCATTGTAAATCGTTGTTGTTCCCTTGGCCATTGCAGCGGCCATGATAATATTGGCAGTGCCTGTTACAGATGGCTCATCCAACAGCATATTTGTTCCTTTCAGATCGCGTGCTTCTAAATGAAAGAAGCCATCTTCGGGATGATAATTAAATTTGGCGCCTAATTTTTCGAAACTGATGATATGCGTATCCAACCTTCGCCTCCCAATCTTATCTCCCCCTGGTTTTGGAATAAAAGCCTTTTTAAACCGGGCTAACATCGGGCCTGCAAGCATTACTGATCCACGAAGCCGCCCGCTTTTCTTTTTATACGCATCACTGTGCAGGTAGTCAATATTTACATTATCGGCCTGGAAAATGCAAGTGTCCCGTTGTGTCCTTTCAATCTTCACATTCATTTCTTCCAGCAATTCAATTAATAAGTTTACATCCAGGATATCAGGAATATTGCTGATGGTAATTTTCTCCGGCGTCAGCAACACCGCACTGATGATTTGCAGTGCCTCATTTTTTGCTCCCTGTGGAATAATTTCCCCCGATAATTTTTTTCCACCACTTACTATGAATGAATGCATGTGTTTAGTTGAAATTGAAAAGTTGATAAGTTTTCCAGGTTGGCCGCAAGGTAAATATTTTGAGTTGACAAGTTGATAGCAGTATTGTTTAAATGAAAAATTTTATATCAAAAAGTTTAAAAAAAATGGCTGACATAAAAATGTCAACCATTCGATTATATAAACGGAGTCAAACGTATTAATATCTTTTTTTCTTAAACTTACCACCACCGCCGCCGCCACTGCGGTCATTTCTATCATTGCGGTATTGTCCGCCACCACCACCGCCACTGCGTTGTTGAAACTTTCCTCTTTGTTTGCCATAACCGCCACGATCTCTGTCACGGTTTTCCTGCGGGCGGAAAGCTTTTACATAAGGGGTATTGGTAAAGGTCAACTGTCCATTGGTGATACCAGTCAGCTCACTTTGAATGGCATCATCATGTACTACTTCCTTGTGCCAGTTATTATAGGCGAGCTTCATGTAATAAGCAATAGCATTAGCAAAGCCAGCCCGTTTATCAGTATCATCCTCATTTAATGCTTTTTTGATCACTACTTCCAGGTTTTTACCCAGGTGAGAGTGCTTAGGATGACGTTTAGGGTAAGGTAGCGGTTTGGGTTTTTCACTTAATGATTCCCTGGTGGGAATGGGATACGGAGATTTTACATCTAATTTAAAATCAGAGATAAAAAACAAGTGGTCCCAGAGTTTATGACGAAAATCTTCTACATTTTTAAGGTGAGGATTTAAAAAACCCATCAGTTCAATAACCGCTTGGGCATTCCCCTGCCTTCTTTCCGGTTCTTCAATGCTGACAAGGTGTTCGATCATTTTCTGAACATGCCGGCCATATTCACGCATGGCCATGTTGTTTCTTGTGGTATTATATTCCATAAATAGTAAGGAGTGCGGCAACAAATGTAGAGAAAAGGGCTTAAAGTTTAAGGGTTTAAAAGTTTAAGACAGTTGCTTGTCGGAAGAAATCCTTTGATTGGGCTAATAGAGATCCAAAGAAAATAGCTTGTTCTAAAGTCTCTTTAGGGGTTTGGGGGGATAAAAAAAGAAAGGGGCCCCGAACCAAGGCCCCTTTTACAAGCCACCATCCTCTTCCACCTAAGAGGTCATTTAATTAAAAATTGATTTACGCTGGATTCAAGGCTTTTTTTATCGGTAAGCCTTAACCAATATACCCCCGGCAACAACCTCGCTAACTCTCTGTATGACGAACCCTGTTTTACTACAATATCCTTATTCACCGTCATTTGACCCTGCGTATTATAAATAAGAGCGTTAAATTCTCCGCTCAAAGTATTATCAAATTTGATACCAACAATACCCGATGAAGGGTTTGGATAAACAGAAAATTTTGTCGATGCGGAATTTTCCAGTGCTACATGCTTAATATTACTATAGCGAACATACCCATTTGAATAAACCTACTTTATGCGGAAATAATACACCCCGCTTTCCCCGTTCGACGCTTTGAATTGCAATTTATACGGTTCGTTGTCTTTTGTGTTTTTTGCGGCCAATCCTATACCTGAAAAATTATTGCCATTTCTACTGAACTCAGCTTCATAGTGGTAACTGGAATTATAGTCATCATCACCCGACCATTTTAAGTCTACTTTATTTTTAGTTAGCTGGTTAATAGTAAATGCATAAACGTTTAGAGGTAATACTGAAGCGGGGCAATAGCAGTATTCAAAGTGGATATTTACACGGCCTGATGTGGCAATGCCAATAGACGCATTGCCTCCACTTGAAATAGTAACACCAGCATTAATGGTGTAGTTGTACAACAGGCTATCCTGGCCATAAAACTGGCTCAAGTCACCTGCATTCGTTATAGTACGGCAATTTGATTTGGCATTGAGAACCGTATCCTGGGTCACTTTACCAAAATCAGGTCCTGAACCTGCCGCCCCATCCATGCCCTGCAGTGAAAAAGAGTAATTTTTTCCATCACTATTAAAAATAGGTGTAGATAAACCGGGTCCTGTTAACATGTCAGTTCTTGAATAACTGGCTGTATAGGTATGAGGGGCTATTTGGTTGTTTTCAAACGAAAGGCTATCTACTACACCGGTAATGGTCAGGCAAAGCCTCATACAATTTACCATTCCGTCCGCAGGATCAAATTTTGGCAGAAAGAGGCATGGAAGTGCTGCCAGCGGGTATTGCAAAACTGGTATCAAATGCAGTTCCGGTAACAGAAGATCCCCCATCCGGGCATTGCGCATGCCCCGTATTATGAAGGCCGTTAATACCCAGGAATGTCAGAAAATAAATAAATAAAAGTTTGTATAAATTCTTCATAGGCTACTATTGTGTTTATATTAAATTACTCTCTTATGCCATATGTAAAAGTAGACCTGTTGAAGCCTCACAACAATTGTATAACTGCCCGTTTTGTTATGCAGTATTAAACGAATATTGACAGTAAAAAAACTTGCAGTACTTGTCAGGACGATAGAAGTAAACGGCCCCGGCAGAAATAGGTATAAAGCAGGTTTTTATGAAAGGGATAATACCAGGGAATTTTTTTGGTTCATTTTTTTGAAAAAGAGCTGATAAGAGTAACCAGTTACCTTTGCTACCCTGATGAAAATTGTAGTAGATACAAAGATTTTACAAAAGGACTGCCAGGAAGGTTACTGCCTCTTCCTCTGTGAAGTATTGAAAAGGGTTGTACAGAAATATTCCGATCATGAATTTATTTTTGTTTTTGACCGCCCATATGATGTTACATTTTTATTTAATAAAAATGTAACGGCCATTGTAGCCGGTCCCAGCGCAAACAATCCTTTATTATGGAAACTTTGGTATGATGTGAAAATCCCCGCCCTGTTACGTAAACATAATGCTGACATTTTTGTATCAACCGATGGGATAGGTTCGCTTACCGCAAAAACACCGCAATGTATTGTAGTGCATGATCTTTCTTTTCTATACTATCCTTCGTTTATTAAAAAGACTGAATTATTTTTTTATAAAAGATACTTTAAAAAATTTTTGCAAAAAGCAAATAGTATAATCACGGTTTCGGATTTTTTAAAGACGGTTGTTTCAAATCAACATGTAGTAGAAGAAGAAAAATTAATTGTTGTTGACGGTGCTGTTAAAGAAATTTTTTCTCCATTAAATGAGGACGAGAAAGAATTAATAAAAAATAAATATACAGAGGGAAAAAATTATTTCATATATGCAGGGGATATTCATCCTCAAAAAAATCTGATAAATCTGCTGAAAGCATTTTCTGGGTTTAAAAAAAGACAAAAAAGTAATTGGAAACTGGTATTAACCGGCAAATTGAATAAGGACTATAAAAGTTTTGGAGAAAGTATTAAAACATATAAGTACCGGGATGAAGTTGTTATATTGACGGGACAGTTGGAAGAGAAGGAGAAGGCAGGATTAATTGGTTCCGCTTATGCATTTATCTATCCGTCATTAAAGGAAGGTTTTAGTTTGGCGGTGCTCGAAGCTATGAATTGTCATATACCGATTCTTACTTCGCCCCATTCAGCTATGCAAGAAATAGCCTGTGATGCAGCATTGTATGCAGATCCAGCTGATCATAAGGATATAGCTGACAAAATGATGCTTTTGTATAAGGATGAGTCATTACGAAACAGTTTAATTGAAAAAGGAAAACAAATTGCTGCTCAATACAGCTGGGACAAAACGGTTGATCTTTTTTGGCAAAGCATTCTGAAAGCCATAAAATGATTTAATTACCTTTGCCCACCCGATAACTATCGGGTTCAATTAAAATTATATATGAGCCTGTCAAGTATTAACATTAACGTACACACGGATGAGAATAAAGTTCCTGACGCTATTACCTGGAATGCAACTGATACAACGGTTGACAACGATCAGAAAGCCAAAGCCATGATGTTATCTTTCTGGGATGGGGCGGAAAAAACAGCTTTACGTATTGATCTGTGGACAAAAGACATGATGGTGGATGAAATGGCTGATTTCTTTTATCAAACCATGATGACCATGGCGGATACTTATGGAAGGGCAACCAATCACAAAGAAATGGTAGGGGAAATGAAAAAGTTTGCTCAGGATTTTTACCAGAAATTCAGGGAAAAACAAATGAAAGAGAATAAAGCCTGAGACAACGAAGTACGAGATCAGAAGTAGGAATTACGAACTCTGCAAAGCAGAAAAGTATTTACGATCACCGGTAGCAACTATAAACTACAAACCATAAACAACAAACTTTTCATATGGGCCTGGAACAAAAAATAATGGCAGAACTGAAAACAGCTATGCTTGCAAAAGATGAAGTAGGCTTGCGAAGCCTGCGGGCAATAAAAGCCGCATTATTATTGGTAAAAACTTCTGAAGGCGGTGGTGGTGAATTGAAAGAAGAAGATGAAATTAAATTGTTGCAAAAACTCGTGAAGCAACGGAAAGATTCATTAGAGATTTTTCAACAACAAAATCGTCCTGACCTTGCGCAAAAAGAACAGGAAGAAATAGCTGTAATAGAAAAGTTTTTGCCAAAACAACTTTCTGCAGAAGAACTGAAAGAAGCATTAACTAAAATAATCGCTGAAACGGGAGCAAGTTCTCCTGCGGATTTAGGGAAAGTAATGGGTATAGCAACAAAACAATTTGCTGGTAAGGCGGATGGAAAGACTGTTTCGTCACTGGTAAAGGAACTGCTGACAAAATGATGCGGGAGTCTAAAAGTTTAAAGTTTTTTTATAAAATAGGGAATACTAACCTTAAACTATTAAACGTTAAACTTTTAAATCGGCTTAATGTTTCTTGATCTTCTCTTTGTAATCATCCTGGTTTTGGCAATAATTAAAGGTTATCAACGTGGGTTGATCGTCGGTGTTTTTTCCTTTGTTGCCGTTATCATTGGTCTTGCAGCTGCTATTAAACTTTCAGCCGTTGTAGCTGGTTATATCGGGGATACGATAAAAGTTTCCAATGAATGGTTGCCCGTGATTTCTTTCGCTGTTGTTTTTATTCTGGTAGTATTGCTGATACGGCTGGGTGCAAATA
>CAMLEX010000144.1 GCA_946479055.1 uncultured Bacteroidota bacterium
AAACGGCGCCGCCTCTTGCAGTTGAAGTACCATTCACTTCACGTGGATTGACCAGATAGAAGAAGCTACCATATACACCAACCTGATGACTAAAATTATAAAAACTATTTAGCTCAAAAGTTATTCCCGTACCCCCATCACCTGGCTGGATGGATTGATCAACAGGTCCGAGAACACTTGAATCTGCTGTTTTATAAAAATAGTCCGTATAATTATAAGCACCTGTTGGCAATTTTATTCCAAGGCCAATTTGTAAATTTCCTTTGTGTGATTTTGCGGGGTCAAACATCCATCTGTATGCAGAAAACCGGGTGTCACCGATACCAAAAGAATGAGTGGCATGCCTCGTAGCACCATCATGCTCATACAAAGAAGTGCGTTTAAAAGCCATGATAGGTAATGTCATTGCAACAGACCATCTTGAGTTAATAGTTCTGGTAGCAGTAATATCCAGCTCATACGCATAGTTAATTACATTGCTATGATTTTCTATTCGCTCTTTTTGTTCCTCAGTTCCTACAAAATGTTTGTACGATTTAAAATAGCGGTTGTTGAGATTCAGTTCCCATCCTTTTGCATCAGATGGCCGTCCGCAAACCCCTGCGGTGCCTTTAATAGCTACGCATCCTTGCGCATTTGTTTTTAGTTGTATAAAAGAAGATGCAATAAAAAAAATGATATAAAAGCGCTTCATAAAAAGTTATTTGGTTGTAATCAAATTTTGTTTTTTGAGTTTAAGACGCTGAACAACAAACTCGCCCAGCTTTTTTCCACAAGTATTTCCTTCGCTATTATCAAAACGATAATGAATACCTCCGTACAGGCGGGACATGGCAGCTTCTTTCGCTGCTTCACGAAATGAAACAATGCGCCTGCTTTCAATCCCAAATTCTTTGGAAGAAGTATCTATAAATGAAAGTTTATCACCAAACCAATCGGTCATTACTTCCGCTGCTGCTGCAGAAGTGGTAGCATGCCCGCTGGTATAAGATGGGAACGGCGGCGTTTGAATATAGGGCCTCCACTCTTCACCCAGGTATTTGTTAATGGCTGTTTCGGGTCTTATATAATTACTACGGAATTTTTCATCCCAGCAGCTGATAAATGCATCAAATAAAGCAATGGATGTTTCAGCATAAGCAGCAACGGTAGTAGGAAAATCAGCTTTCGCTTCTTTGGCGGCTATGCCTACTATATTCATCCAATGACCTGCTGGAGAAAATTTTTTGGTAGCAAACATGACATGCCCGCTCACATTTAATTTAAACGGATTATCATCCCAGAAATCAGCGATATGTTTTTGTTCTTCTGTTAAGCTATCCCCTATATTTTTTACCTCTTCAAGAGATTTGAAATATGCACTCCTCTTGTTTTTAATATCAAATAAGGGTGGGCGTGGCGGCATGAACTGCGAGCAGGAATCCATTGTCAAACATCTTATGGTATTCCACTTTGGTTCCACTGCCTGTGCATACATGGGCGGCGTTGGCACCCAACGACCATCTTCATCTCTTACAGTATACTTTTCCGCACTTCTTGTTTGCGCATAATTATCTCCTTTGCTCCATTTTAAGACAACAGCAACCACAGTGTCAGAAAATGCCTGTGTATTCTTTAAAATTTCGGATGTCATACCTGCTTTCCTGGCATTCTTTTTCAATTCATCATAATATCCCATCATGCTTCCTTCAGGAAAAGTGACCGCATTGCCTACTTTGCAAAATGAAAATAAGGATGCCAGTGAAAAATCTATTTCTTTGCCAGCATCCGGTTTGGGCATTACCGGCAAATGTTTGATCTGGCCTGACAGGCTTTGGAATTGATTATTGCCCGCTACCATCGTTTCATACGCTGCAATATTTGCATAAGCATAATTCCGTGTAGCGATCATGGGCGGAAAATTATTTTCCAATACCACATCGTTCAGTTTCTTAACTGTTTTGCAATACAATAATGGGTCTTCTGTATATTTTTTATAATCCCCCGCTTTCTCAGTGCATGACGACAGGACAACGATGCCCACCAGGGCCATCCCTAAAATATTTCTCACAATGATAATTTAAATGTGCAATAACTTTCTTTCCATGAAGTAATGGAAAGAAATACCCTTATTAACTAATAGAAGAACCAATATTTTCCGGAGGTTGTGCGGGAGCAGGCCGGTATGTATCGGATAAGGAAACGGTGTTATTCAGAAAATTTTTATTGAGAACCGTTGAAAAAATATCAATTGAATAGTCCATTTCACGGTCGTCATATTCACTCCAAAAATTCTTGGCAAAGTTTGAATTGCTTTGTTTATCAGGATGGTTATCTTCCAGTCCATTGGCCATTTTAAAGAAATCATTTCCCGCTGCCTTGATCTTTTCCTTGAAACTATTAGGAATACATTTCAGAACCAGGAACCCGCCTTCAATTTTTCGTTTTACATATGTATAGTATTTGCCATCTACTTCCATTTCCCCATAATGCCTTTCAAATTCCGCCTGGTCATTCTGGTAAGGAACATTTAAAGCAATCCTGACCTCTATTAATTGTGATTCATCATACTGTTCATTATCCAATTGCAGCTCCAGGCGCTTGTCTGCATCTTTGGTCAAAATGCTTGTAACGATACGGTAACCGTACCAATTAAAGAATAGTATAGCAATGAGTAATATGGCTGCGATTTTCTTCAAAACAGTATAGTGTGCTACAATTTAAGACAAATTTGGTATAGCAATAGCTGCAACCCGGTTTATTTGACGGAAAAGACTTTTTTTTCAGGTCCAACTCCTTTTATGGTCAGGCTTTTCCACTCAGCTGGTAAGGCAGATCTTACTTGTACAACTCCTTTCGAAGTTATTTCAAGTCCGCCAAAACCCATTATTACGCTTTGTAAAATTCCCCCGGCCCCCGTAGCAAAATAAGGATTGGTACCGCCTTTTGTCTCCGCAATAACACGGAAGGGGGGGTTGAGATTAGGCAAATAAGCATCTTTAAACCAATGAAATGCTTTCTCTTTGTTTCCCAGCCTTGCATATAATAATGTAAAGATGGCTTGTGTCATAGCCGGGGTGCCTTCATCGGGCACTCTTGATTCATAATATTCCAGGTCCTTTTTGACCTGTGCCGGATCAGTGATTTGTTTTAAAGGGTAGGCCAGCAGGTTGACATCAGCTTGTTTTATACCTTCACCTTTATACGTTGCATGTTCCCTTGTTACGCCATCTTCCATTTTTAATATCGGAATATTATTGGCCACGTTCATCCAATCAGGATCAGCAGTCATATTTAGTAATTTGGCTGCTTCTGTAGCAAATTGAAGATTAGCTTTAGCCGCAGCATTGGTAAAAGCATTGTTGTCGACATTCTCCGCCCATTCATCTGCGGCAACCACATTTTTTATATCATATTTACCGGTCCCATTTCTTTCTACACGGCTTGCCCAAAAATCGGCTGTTGCCGAAAGAATAGGCCATCCTTTTTCACGTAGCCAGTTTTTATCTTGTGTAACACAATAATAATTCCACGCAGCAATAGCCACGCAAGCAGTGATATGATGTTCGAACGGTCCGCTTAATGCCCATACCGGCGTTTCTTCTACACCGGTTTCCGCACTTTCCCAGGGATACATGGCTCCTTTGTATCCCTTACTAAAAGCATTGCGTTTCGCTGCCTCCAATCGTTGAAACCTGTATTCTACCATGCTTTTAGCTATTTCAGGATGTAATAACAATATAGCCGGATACATCCATAAGTCGGTATCCCAGAATACATGCCCGTTATATCCAAGGCCACTCAGACCCATGGGTGAAGGTGATAGCGCAGTTCCTTCTCTTGTGAATGAATACAGGTGATATATCATACTATGGATATCCTGCTGGCTTTGCGGATCACCTTCTATCTGTATATCACTTTTCCATAATTCCTCCCATGCCTTGGTATGAAAATTTATTAACCGTTCTCTTCCTTCCAGTTTCGCAAAAATGGTCGCTCTTTCAGCTTCATTCAACGGATCATCATGATGGGCAGATGTAATAGACGAACCGGCAATGGTAAAGCTGTAAGTTTCACCAGCTTTAATTTTTTTGGTGAACTTCATCAGGTGCATATTATTATCCCACATTTCATGGACTACCCTTGGCTCCTGGCCGTGATGCTCACTGAATAAAAAAGTATTGCTGGCGCACATCAGCAATTTTCCTGTGGGGCTTTTGGCAGTAGAAGTTAATAAACTAATGACCACATGTGGCCTGTCGATTTCATTGTAATAATTCTGCACATCCTTCAATGCATCCGGAGCTTCCATTACACTGGCTCCTGTTATCGTAATATCTTTTTTTGCTCTAATAGTTACATCCATCAAAACAGTGTAGGGCAAATGGCGAAGTGAATAGTACGTATAGGAAACCGATGATTTATCAGCATAATCGAACTGAGTAGTAAAACTGGCCTTCTGCATATCCAATTCCTGCTTCATATTAGCTGCGTCTTTACCAGCTATTCGCTTTCCATCTATCTCCAGGTACATATTGAGGAGATTAAAGCTTTTTAAAAAATTGCTGACCCGGCCGCGGCCATACAGATCATAGGCTCCGGCAAGCACTACGTCTTTTACTTTGAACGGTTCAGGAGAAGACACAATGCCGATCATGCCATTAGCTACTGTAATGCCGTAATAGTTATTGGGGTCAATTTTTTCGGCGCTGATCTTCCAGGGATCCTGTGCCAATACTACAAAATGCAGAAAAAAACTTACATACAAAATGAGTAAGCGCTTCATAAAAAACAATTTTTAAAAAAGCAATCAGTAAATTTAAATTTATTTAATACACTTTCCCGAAAGCTTTTTAGATTTTACATTATGAAAAAATGGATTATTGGTGCATGTTCTATACTTCTCTTACTTTTTATCAGTAGTTATTTTTTTATCCCCGGAAAAATTATTGTAACTAGATCTATTACTGCAAATGCCAATCAAACAGGGGTATTCCGGTTTTTAACTGATGAATCGAATTGGCAAAAATGGTGGCCGGACTCGTCTTCCGTCATTGTCGATCGACAAACAGTATTTGAATCAGGGGGGTACCATTTTGAAAAGACTAAAATGCTTTATAATTCTTTTGAGATTACAATAGAAAAGGATCACTGTACCGATAGCAGTCTTTTGCATATATTTTCGTTGGGTAAAGACAGCATTAAAATAGAATGGAATACTATTATCAATACCGGCAGAAATCCTTTCAGCAGAATCCTTCGCTATTTTAAAGCCCAAAAAATAGGTAACAGTTTAGAGGTTATTTTAACCGCCATGCAAAAGCATATCAGCAACGTTAAAAATATTTATGGAATAGATATAAGAAAGGAAAAAGTAAAGATTGAATTCCTTTTTTCAACTAAAAAGTCATTTTCCCATTATCCAACTACCAGGGAAATATATGAAATGATCAACCAAATAAAAAAATATATCATCCGGCTGCAGGCGAAAGAAGAGGAATATCCCATGTTGCATATCAATACTTCAGATAGCTCCCATTTTGAGGCGCAGGTAGCTATACCTGTCAACAAACAGTTGGCTAATACCGATATTTTCACCTTAAAGAAGATGTTGAAATTTGGGAATATTATTGTGGCTGAAATAACCGGCGGTAAAAACACAGCTGATTCTGCGATGAAACAGATTGAGCTATATGTATCCGATCATCAATATAACAATATTGCTTTACCTTTTCAGTCGCTGGTAACCGATAGAATGAAAGTAACAGATACGAGTAAATGGCTAACCCGGATTTATTACCCTATCCGGTAGAATTTCTTTTCAGTGAGATGCTTTGTCTGTCACTAATCAGGTTTCAATTTATTTTTTGAAGAAAAGCTGATCACCATAGTGCTGTCATTGTTTCTCGCCAGGATAAATGCTTCCCGTTTCCCTATATTAATTTTCTTTATGCGCCTTACCTGTCCTTTGATTTGTAATCCATTCAGGTTTTCAGCTGTAAATTTTCCATTTCCTTTATTCACCAGCATTGTTCCAAAATCAGCATCATATCTGCCCATCTGAATATTATTGTCATAATAATTTCCGGCCAGCAAAATATCCGGCAGTTCATCATTGTTGGCATCAACCACAACAGCGTCACGATAAGAGCTCAACTGTGCCTGCCAGGGCATAGCGATTGTTGTAAAATTCAACCCACCATTATTTATTAGTACTGCATTGTCAAAATAATCAGCTGTAAGTAACTGCGCATTCTTCAACTTCTCCGAACCAAAAATTTCTGTACTGGAAGCTTCTGCAAAATCCCCCGCATATAAAAATTTTTTCTTAATAAATGGCAATTGCTTTTGCAGTTCATCTTTATTGACAAATGGCAATACCTTTCCATTTACATAATAAGTCAGCACCTGCTCTTTTTTGCCGTTACCATCAAAATCATTGTAGTACAGACTTACCGGCTCAGTAGGAGAAGCTTTTAATCGGCTATTCAATCCAAGGTTGCCTGCAATCAGATCTATATCACCATCATTATCCACATCAGCCGGCAATACAAAATTCCACCAACCCTTATTTTCCGTAAGTGCTTTCTTAATAAAGTTTCCGCTATTATTAATGAAAGCATCAATCCCACCCCATTCACAACACACAATCAGGTCCTGATCGTCATCCTTATCTATATCGAACCATACAGCCCGTGTAACCATACCAATTTTTGATAACTCTTTTGCTTTCTTTTCAGTAACATCGGTAAATCTTCCTGAGCCATCATTTTGCAATAAATAAGAATGCGGGATCTGCCCATATTCCCAGGGCACTGCTCTTCCACCAATAAATAAATCAATAAAACCATCGTTATTAAAGTCGCAGGGTACAACGCAGGAAGCTGTCAAAAACAAACTATCAAAAGCATGATCCAATTTTTTGAACTGAGCTTTGCCGTCATTAAGATATACCCTTGGCGATAAATGATTGTCTCTGCCATAATATTCATTGCCCCCGTTTGCTATTACAAGGTCAACATAACCGTCATTATTCAGGTCCGCCCAAGCTGCATCTACATCTTCATACATACTGTCCTGCTGCATTTCCGGTTGCTGTGTCCGGATAAACTTTTCATTTGGCTGCTGTAAAAAAATTGCGTTGTGATGCGTTTTTGAAGATCCAATGAAAACATCTTCCAGTCCATCACTATTAATATCAGCCACCGCCAGGGCCGGACCTTCCGTAGAAACCATATGAGGGATCAATGGTTCCCTGTTGAATTCGATAAAAGGATTTTCTATGTGCTTATAAATAAGATTGACGGAAGAACTAATATCCTGTATAGGTCTTATTGTGCTCTTAAAAAAGGAGCTGATACTTGTGTAATTGAACCGCGGAAGACCCTTTGAGTAAGTAAGAGCAAGGTGAGAACTATCTTCCAAAGAAACCAATTGATAGGTATTATCCGGCCATATTAAAAAAACAGAATCACACTTTGTATTATCCAGACCTATATGTAAGGGCACCTGCATACTGGATTGAAATCCTCTTACCGGGTAATTCTCATAAGTTCTGATTCCGCTGTTAGCAAAAACAACGACTTTAGCACCAATCGCATTAATGTTTTTTTCTGAGCCTTTGAGTTTTATTTTAACAAAACGCTTGTCCTTGTTATCGTTGCTTTTGTTTTTATACACCAGTACAGGATCATCAATATTATTCACGACCACATCCAGATCGCCATCATTATCCAGGTCCGCATATACAGCACCATTTGAATAGGTCGGTTTGTCATTGCCAATGCTATCAGCAATATCTGCGAACTGCAGATCGCCCTTGTTTTTAAAAAATTTATTTGGAATTTTTATTTCAGGAAATTTATTTACCAGCGCCATACTATTTTCATCCATTTCGTTTTCATTCAGTTTTTGCTGAATCTCCTCATTGGAAACAAAATTTATATAATCCATGTCATTTAAACGCTTGGGAATACCGTTGGCTATGAATAGGTCCTTCAAGCCATCATTATCAAAATCCATCCAAAGCGGCGCCCAGCTCCAATCAGTAGCATATAGCCCTGAATACAAGCCTGACTCGCTGAACATCCCGTTCCTTCTATTGTATTGCAGATTATTTCTTGAATATTGATAATTGTAGCCTAAAGCAATTTTGTCCAAAAAAATATCATACTCATCATCTCCCAAAGAACGTTTTAAAATATAGGGATCAGCCGGAAGCATGTCCATAGAAATAATTTCCGGACTCCCGTCATTATTTACATCCGCCACATCAACCCCCATAGAAAACTTGCTTGTGTGCATTAAATGCTGATCAATTTCTTCTGAGAAAGTGCCGTTACGCTGATTGATGTAGAGATAGTCATTTTCATGAAAATCATTTCCTATATAGAGATCGGGATAGCCGTCCATATTAATATCAGCTACCACTGCGCCCAAGCCATAGCCAATAGAAGAACTATTAATACCTGCCTGCCTGGTAACCTCAACAAATATTCCGTCAATCGCCTCTTTTTCTGAAGATGTAGAAGAAAAACCATCATTACGAAAAATACGGTCACCGGAAAGAGGGCTATAGGTCCCTAAAAAATTACTGCGGGCGGCAAAAGATCCGTTTTGATGAACGGCATGATTCAATAAGAACATATCATTGTCACCATCCATATCATAATCAAAAAAAAGAGCCTGCGTACTAAAACCTGAAAAATCAAGGCCATATTGCCTGGCTCTGTCCTCATAAAAAGGAATTCCATTTTTATCAATGCCTTTGCAAATGAGAAATTGATTTCTACTGTTTAATATCTCGTACTTGCCAACCTTACAAACATAGATATCCAGCAAGCCGTCGTTATTTATATCAACAACCGATACTCCGGTTGACCAGCCATTATCCTGCGGGATAGCAGCTTCTTTAGTTACATCAGCAAATGACAGTTTCCCTTTATTTATATATAATTTATTTTCACCTTGGCTAGATGAAAAAAACAAATCAATTAACCCATCATTATTAAAATCACCGGCGCCAATACCGGCGCCATTATAAAAATACATGTAGTTAAACATGTTAAACTTCTGGTTGGATTTCAGCTTATTTGCGAAATGAAGGCCTGTTCTGTTATCGTCCAACACTTCAAACATTGTATCCGCCTTTTTGTGTGTGTTGCAACCGCTTAAAAAGATGACTAAAATAGCAGGAATCAGTAAACCGAAAACCTTACTTTTTCCAAAAGAAAATATAAAAGATGCTTCTTTCATTCATTTAAAATTAGGAAGGAATTCGGATCAATTTTTTTTCTTTTCAAGATGACTGTTTACCTGGTACAAAACAGGATATTCATTATTTTGTACTATTAGTATATATCGCTTTTCTTTACCCTGTATAACCTTAA
>CAMLEX010000145.1 GCA_946479055.1 uncultured Bacteroidota bacterium
TATTATAAAATGTTTGGTTGCCATTAAAATGTTGCAGATCGGGAATAGAAACACTTTTGCTATTCAAAAAACCACCTATGCCAACACGATACTTAAATTCACCACCCATTTTAAAGTTCATATTATCAGCCATGGAAAATTTCCATTTATCAAAGTCAACATCGGATCCAAAAATGGTTTTGATACCCTTGTTATATTCTAAATCAAATATTGGCTTTTTAGAACCAAGCGGCATTTTCCCCCAAGGATATTCAATATAGCGTTGCCCGGGTTGCCATGTCAATGTGAAACCAACAACCAATGCCTGGTGTTTTTCAAAAGGCAGCTGAGCCAATTCGTATGGATGATTAGATAACAGAGAATCTTCCTTATTGAAGAAAGAATAGTCTGTGGTATTTTTTAAAGGTATCCTGTCTTCATAGGTTGCATGAAAATTGATCCGGAAACCGCTTTCCAGTTTATTGTTATATTCGATTCTCCCAAACCAATTCTCATACAGTTTCATATAATTTTTCTTACCCACCAAAGTATAAACAGCATTCGTCAGCGGATCTATTGGGTTGTCCTGGTTGAACTGAGAAAGACGTTTCCCTCCTGATAGTTTTAGATACCGATTTCTATAGCCATACTTTTTAGGCTTGATTGTAAGGTCAGCATAGGAATTCAAATGTGAATTGCTGAAACCATATCTTGTATTCCAGTCAAGCTGGTAATTGTATTTGCTTTTGACTTTTGAATAATTATAAGTCTGCTCTATATTCAATGATACTCCTTCCACCGTATTATATTCTGTCTGCGGTAGCAATGGCTTGATCCGCCAGTTTAGTGTGGAACTTTTACCGTACCAGTTATGCGTTTGCCCTGACCAGAATATTCCTTTTACAGTAACCGGTTTTTGATTTTTACGCAGCGAATCCACATAAGCTTTTGAACGCATTGAATCTTTTAACAATCTCGAAACACTGTCCTTGAAAATAAAATTTATTTTCTCATCATTTTCCAATGCAACAGGACGAACAGCATTCCAGTAATTGGTATCTTTTTTATTAAAAGCTGTATCGTATTTCATTATCGTACGGCCAAAATGTTTTTTTTCAAACCCCGGATTAATATCATAATCAGAATATACATTAACAAAATTCCCGGTCAAATAAAAACCAAATTGTTTTAATGAAAGGTAAAGTACCTGGTTCATTGTTTTCCAGATCTCAGGCTCAACAGCGGAATGTAACTGGGTAATCCGTAAAGTGTCGAGCAATTCAAGTTGATTTTCTTTTGTAGTTAAAAGATCGGTACTATAAATACGCCAATCGTTTTCTGTTATTTGTATCGTGCCGCTGAACAAGGGTTCATTCTTGCGTCGGGGAGTGACTTTAATGGTATTTATCATCACACCGTCTTCCATGAAACTGCCCTCATATTTATACCGGTAGTAATTCAAAGCGCCATCAGCAATAGGAGAAATAAAACCACGTGGATTCAGGTTATTATCAAAAACAGAAACATTGTTTTGATAAAAATTGATAAAGAAAGGAAAGCTCAGCCCATAACCACCACCACTTTCCCGTGAAGAGATAACCCGGAATTTAATGTTATTAGGTTTTGTAAAATCTACCTGCGTAACCGATTCTGATAAAAATAAAATGCCTTTACCCAATGAATCCAATCCATCATTAGCATTCCGCTCTATTTTTTTCCCGAATATTTTTTTTGGCATAGCACCGGAACGCATCAATCCTTTGATGTAAACACTTACCGAAAATGAATCAACCTGGTCATTATAAAAATTTCTTTTTTTAATCGCATTACGGATAATTTCATAAGCGGGGTCTTCTCCTTTTTTAACGATCACTTCGCTTAATGTTAATTCTTGTATGGAAAGACTAAAATCAAGTATTTGTTCACTGGCTGTAACGGTGATTGTCTTTTCGGCTTTGGCGTAACCGACATATTGGGCAATCAGTGTGTACTGTCCTGGATTCAGATCCATCGAATACTTCCCCGAGCTATTTGTATTAGTTCCCTTTTTTGTTCCTTTAATACTTAAAGAAGCATAGGGCAAAGGATGCCCCTTGTCATCAGTGATGACCCCGGAAATTTTTCCCCCAAATGAAAATAAGGATGAAAATAGGAGAAGAACAGAGAGTAGAATTGGTTTCATATAAAAAATAATGAAACGAAAATACTCCTGTGGATGTTACAGAAAAGTGAATTGTGAGTAGTGAATGGCGAATTTCAGTTTTCTCCTTCACTATTGCTTTCTCAATTATTTATTATCCGCCCCGGTCAACTGCCAACTGTCATCTGCCAACTT
This sequence comes from uncultured Bacteroidota bacterium, assembly GCA_946479055.1. The sequence continues at coordinate 2,315 of CAMLEX010000145.1, forward strand.
CTAACTTTTATTGCTTCTTAAAAAACTTCCGCTCATAGCCGCAAAGCCTGCTACCAAACCGCCTACAGCACCTGTGATAAGAATGAGCAAAAAAGCATTATTGCCAATCCCCAGCAACTCTCCTATCCTTGCTGAAAGAATACTTTCATTTCCGCTGTCAATCCAAAAAGCAAGGCCACTCCACAATAAAAGTAATCCTGCAAATGCAGCTAAAAAAGCCATCCCTGCGTTTTGATAAACTATTAAAGCCACAACAAACGCAGCTATTGCAATTCCCCACCAGGGTAAATATAAACCGGCAATAAACGACAGCAATGCAGTTAGTATCAGTGCAGCTAAAAATTTCATATAACTAATTAAATCTTTAATAATGATGTTCAACCAGTATCCCAGCATCCAGCATCTAGTATCCAACATCTAATTCCCAAACTTCATTGTCCATTTTACTTTTTCATCAATAGCATCAGACTTTTTCATCACCCACAACGGATAATATTCTCCTTTAGCCCATGTATCTACAAAATTATCATAATACTTACTACCGGGATTACCGCTTTGTCCGGCCGGATAAACACCATAGGCCTCTGTAACTGTAGAAAGATGCACTATCATTCGCCAGCTTGGTCCGTGATTATGTGTCATGGCATTAATGATATTCCCGCTACCACCCATGTTCAAACCGGTTTTGGCAAATGGCATTACCGCTTCTTTTAATAAATGATAGATGGTTGGATTTTTAAATTTGGCCCATTCCAGTTTTCCTTCTTTTTCGTTTACTGAAAGGTTGACGGATGCTTCATTTAATGCAGTAGTTACAAGATCATAAAGTGTTTCTGTCTCCGACGTATTGCTATTGTCAATAAATTTTAAAGAAGTGGAATCTTTTTTCAATAATTCCATAGTCGTTTGCTCATCAGGAAAGGTAGATGCAGGATTGCTTCGGGTAATATCATCTGTCCAGATTGCCGATTCAAGACTATCCCACCAGCATTGATATATGGTTTGTCCTTTTGAAACCGGATCAGCTTCAAGGTTCCAGTTCTTCACTATATCAAGATATCTTTTCGCATCAGCATTCAGTTTATCTTCCTGTACATAATTCAGTAAGATAGATCTGGCATCTCCTGCCATCACATTAAAATAATTGTTCTGTAATTTTTTCATGTCATCCGGAGTGATGGCTGACATGGGTGATAAAAAATGTTCGATAGCGATTCCTCTTGGAGTTATGTAACTCCCGGGAATGAAATAAGGATAAGTAGAATCCACTGCTCTTTGGTTAGCACTTTCCAAAAACCCTTTTTCCGGATTTTTAGCATGCGGGTTTTCAGTTTGTGGAATAAACCCCTGCCAGCTATAATCAGGATCGTCGCCCGGCATTATGTAAAGCCCCTGTCCATTCCATCTTGCAGGAAATTTTCCCTGTTGCCAGATAGCTATATCCCCTTCTTTGGAAGCAAACACAAAATTCTGACCAGGGCAATCAAATGATTTGATAGCTTCTGTATAATCATAATAATTTTTTGCACGGTTCAATTTATAAAAAGTATAGCCCTCATTGCTTGGATCGTGAGCTATCCAGCGGACTGCAAGATTTTGTTCATCAGTATTTGCGTTAGGAAAACTTTCATCAAACATTACAGGACCATAAATAGTAAATGCTACGGTATCATAAACCGTCGCTCCGCCTTTCACTTTTATTTCTTCCAATCTGATTTGTGTTGGCTCCCATTTTCCATTATACCAATATTCTTTCTTCGATTCATCTTTGAATTTTATGGAATAAAAATCTTTTACATCCCTTTCTGCATTGGTAACTCCCCAGGCAATGCTATCATTGAATCCAATAATTACGAAGGGGCTTCCCGGTAGTGAAACACCATAGGTATTACTCGTAGGCGTTGTCAGTTGCTGTTCAAACCAAATAGATGGTAATGATAAATCGAGGTGAGGATCATTGGCCAGAATGGGGAAGCCGCTTTGTGTTTTATTTCCTGACACTACCCAATTATTGCTGCCATTATTTTTATCGGGTTTTGAAATTTCTTTAGCGTCGGTTGTTTCTTTTTTACCAAAATAGAGTGAATCAGCAGATAAAGGTTTTTGCGGAACAATCGCCGGTGGATCAAATAAAGTTCCTTTGGGAATAATAGGCGCCAGCGAATCAGGCACCTGCGGGTAAATCATATCAAACTCCTCCAGGGTAAATATTGATTTTGCATTCGTTGCGGTAAGATCGTCTTCTGTACCTGAACTCAACATCTTCGCCATCATTTTTAACAACAATGCTGTTCTGAGATTGGTCCACTCTTCCGGTTTAAAATCAAGAAGCTTGTATTCTATCGGTATTTCACTTTCCTTAAGAGAATGTATGTATGCATTAACACCTTTTGTGTACGCAGAAAAAATAGCCCATGAAACCGGATCCTTTTGCATTTCTTTCAAAGCATTTTCCGCTGCAAACCTCATCCCCAGCCTTCTTTGCTCTTTATCATAATTCACAGCCCTGGCTCCGGCGATTTCACTTGCTCTTCCTTCGGCGGCTTTTGTTTGCAGGTCCATCTGGAACAACCGGAATTTGGCATGAACAAAGCCCTGGACAAAATAAAGATCTTCCTCATTCTCGGCAAAAATGTGTGGCACCATGCGTTCATCAAAATAAACTTCTGCTTTACCTTTCAGATCGGGAAATTTTAAATCAGCTGAAAAATCATGATCGGTAGCTTCGGCATTTTGCCAAAACCCATGCTGGGGACTTAAAAACTTTCCCATTGGAGGCACAGAGCCCCATTTTGTATTTAAAGCAAAAACAAGTCCTGCTGTTACAACAGTTGAAATAACAAAAGGGATAATCCTCATAAGCAATCAAATATTTGGAAAGATAGAAAAGTCTGGGAGAAAAGTTTTGAGTTTTTGAGTTTTAAAGTTGGAGCGGCCAGATAATGATCAATTGGCTATTCATTCTAAGGTTTCATGGCATCACTTCAAACAAAAAGAACTGTGTTTTTTCTTTTGCATTAAAATTATTGTCAGTCACAAAAATCAGGCTGCGATTTCCGGTGGAAAGTTTAGGGCCAAAAGTTACTCCTTCGACATTGAATACATCCTGCTTCAATTCCTTATTCATATCCAGTAAAAATTTTTTTGTGATTGTTTTTTTCGCCGGTTGCATTTTTAATGAACTTATAGCTGAAATATCTTCCGCTCCTGCTGCATCAGCTAAATACACTTTTATATCTGTTGGGACTCTGCCGGTAGAGTAAGCCCTTTCAATAACAATAAATTTTTCATTGCCGAGATACAAAATATCTGACACTCCATTAATTTTAAATGCCCCGACCGGATTTGCAGGATAAGGGATTGCCCCTATCTCATAAGCGTATTGTGCCACCTGTTGTTTGCTTGTCATGTCAAATTTCAGAAACCGGACCCAGGAAGTGGAGTCGCCTGTGCCAGCTTTTAAAGCATCTTCATGTAAAGCTTCTTCTACGCTTATATACAATGAACGATAATCATCTGCAAAATCCAGACCTTCAAACACACTGTTATGTCTTGGACCTTTTTCTGCCGGTTGTATATGCATATTAACGGGTAATGCGAAACTGTCTATATATTGGCCGTTTCTATTCATTATAACAATACCAGGATCCTGCAATTCCTGTTTTTTATCCTTGATTATCCTTTGTCCTTCGCTGGTGCGGATCAAAATATCCTGTAAAGGATCATAACGCATGGCTTCCAGGTCAGCTGAACGAATCCGATCTTTTGTTATATCAGGATAAGGTTTTCCCAGTGGATCCAATATGGTTGTAACATCGGTGAATACAACGCTATCTATTCCTTTATCACTGATCAAAATGTTTGCGGTATAAAATCTTGCAGAGCTTTTTGCAGAGGGATCATCGCAGATCATATAATATACATCTCTCGCCTTATCATAGTCAATACCGGACAATCCACCCACTGTCGTTTCTTTAAACTGCACGTAGTTTGGAACAATATATTCATCGATATATTTCAAACTGCTGATACCATAACTTGTTTTACTCCTGATTTTTTTAGAAGATGAACAACTATAAATAAGAAACAGGCTAATTAAAGAAATAAAAAAATAGTTTGTCCGCATTGAAACAAATTTGCGGACAAAACTACGGTGTAAGCGCCTTTTTTATGCTATTACCTGCAAATCATCAATGAATTATTAATTTCATGGTATACCTTTAAAACCGCATTTACTGTATGTCAAAAGAACTTAAAGACATTCAAAAAATATTAACAGCCAATAGTAGTCCTGAAGCGAAAGCTTCCCACCAAAAATTTGTTCCGGGAAAAGAAAAGATATACGGCGTAAGGATGCCTTTTATTAATGAGTTGGCATCACAATATAAAAGCAGCGGCTTTGAGCTTATAGAAGAATTGTGGAAAGCCGGAGCATTGGAAGAAAAAGTACTGGCAGTAAAAATATTAGGTAAGATCGCCAAAAAAGACCCGCAACGTTCATTAAAGCTGGTAGAACTTTTTGCAAAAAATATCGGGAACTGGGCCGTATGTGATGCTATAGGCATGCAGGGATTAAAACCTATTCTAAAAACACACCAGGAGGAAATATTTGCCCTGGCAAAAAAATACAACCAGTCAACTGATTTCTGGCAAAGGCGTCTATCATTAGTTTTGGTAGAATGGTATACCCGGATAATAGAGCTGCATCCTGAAATAATAAAACTGGTGAAAGCGCTGGAAAATGATGAAGAATATTATGTAAAAAAGGCCGTTGTATGGATCAACAAAAATTTTGAAAAAGGAAAATAGGAATCTATAAAAATTATCAGGCTTTCCGATAGCTATAGAAAATTGCAGTTATGCTATGTAGTAATTTGTCATAAAATATCGGCTATATTCTGCAATCCGGTCAGGAGATATAAAAACTAAAAATCCTCCCTGCCAGAGCAAGGAGGATGTTGGAAATCACCGTTTATAAGGACTAACTAAGGCAAAAGAATAATTTTCTCGTAGCTATTCCATTTTAATAAAGCCTTGTTATCACACTCACCATTATTAGGAATACCATAATCGAGTGAAAACTCATAAGTACCAACTTTTACAATTAGAGTTCCTTCACTGATCCAGGCACAACTAACCTTTTTAATCAAAGCATCTTTTGTATTGATCGCAATAACAACACCGTTCTTAAAAGTTGTTTTTGATTGTCCCTCTATTGAATAGACATCATCGCTTATTTCATCAGTAACTCCACCGGCTATTTGCGTTATATATTTAAGCTTCTCATACGTATAACTTCTACCATTGGGATATGTTACTTTGCCATTGGTAACCTGAACAGAAAATTTGATATTTCCGTTTTCGCTAAGGTTGGTGATCACTTTTGTTCCTTCTACTTTAACACGGCCTACCTGGAAGTCGACCAACGTAACCGTCACAACAGATCCGGAGTGACGAATCGGGCCTGTAAAATGCAACACAATCTTTCCTTTTCTGAATTTGCCATCAGGGCATATCTCTCCTTGTCCAAAATCAACAGTTACAGTTTTGGGATAGGTATTATCATCAGGAGTAACTGTTATTACAGCATTAGCTCCGATGCGCAAGCGTAATCTTAAAAATGGAAAAGGACGGAGACCTTCTCCCCTTCCTGCACTAATGATTCCTTCTTCATCAGCTGTAGTCATACTGATGTCCTGTATATCATCATAGCTGGCTTCAGCTTCCATGCCTTCAGCGGAATATTCCTTTGCTTCCGTTTCGGTTACCGCTGGGGTTTCAGTCTTTTCCTTTTTACAGGAGAAAATAAAAACAGCCAGGAATAAGATGGCCGCTAATGCAACCCGGTTAATTGATAAAAGTTTCATGATTTTAATTCGATTAGGGTTTAGGTAGATAAATACGTTTATTTGGAACTGTTAAAAACATTAAAGTTTAATGCTCCGTTATATTTTTTATTTTGCCTTCCCAAATGAAGGAAATCCTTGGCTTTATAAAAACGTATTATCACGAGGTAAATAAACTTATCCTTGCCTTTTGCACGATTTTCATCGCTGTTTTGATCTGGCTGAATTACCAGCATCAGCTCGAATACAGGCTCATCAATAAAGCCGGGCCATTCTTTACCGGTATCACAGGTCATTTTCTGATCTACCTGGTTGCCTTTTTTATTCCTCATCTCCTTTTACTTTTAAAAAGGAAAAAGAATTATTCTCCCAATCCGGGTTTCTGGATTTGCCTTTTAGCAGCGCCACTCATTTTTGCAGTTAAGGTGAGCATGGATACAAACCTCAATGTTTCTATGAACAGCCATTGGAACAATTATTGGAATGATATTATTTACTGGCCGCTACGAACGATAATGATGGTTTCTGTTTTAGGAATATGCTGGATACTGTTTCATAAAAAAGATACATTTTATGGTCTTTCAGCAAAAAAATTTAACTACTCGCCTTACCTTATTATGCTGCTTATCATGATGCCACTGATAGTTGCGGCTTCGACACAACCGGATTTTCTTTCAACCTATCCGAAAATGAAAATGATTCTGCCTTTGCCTGATAATGCAAATCCTGGTTGGTTTTATAAACTGCTTTTCCAGCTTTCTTATGGCAGTGATTTTTTTTCTATTGAAATTTTCTTTCGTGGGTTTCTGATCATTGGTTTCATGAAATGGGCGGGCAAAGATGCTATCCTGCCAATGGCTTGTTTTTATTGCACTATCCATTTTGGCAAACCTCAGGGTGAATGTATCAGTTCCTATTTTGGTGGGCTTTTGTTGGGAATTGTTTCTTATAACACAAGATCTATTTACGGCGGGCTGATGGTACATCTGGGTATTGCGTGGCTGATGGAAGTGGGTGGGTATATAGGGAATCTGTTCAAATGAGTTACCGGTTTCCTGTTACCGGTAATTGAAACAGCAAACCGGGAACTATTTATAAATGGCGATGCCGGTCAATTACCTAATGTAAAAGACCGGCACCGTGTTAATCAGTTACTACAAGCCTGTAAGCCGGATCCTGTCCTTGTCTCCTTCGTCAAACTCAG
>CAMLEX010000146.1 GCA_946479055.1 uncultured Bacteroidota bacterium
AAATAGACGGCCTGATGGCAATGGATGTAGCGCACAAGATACTGGGTAAGATTGGACACAATGTTATCACACACTGATGAATACCGGCAAACAAATATCGATTGCCTGGTATGTCGTGATAGACTATATCATGACCGCATTAGCGTGGGCTATCTTTTATTTTATCCGAAAAACCTTATTAAAGGAGCCTATTGTGGATGCAGGACAACTACAGGTCACCCGCCAGGTCTGGCTTAGCATTGTATTTATTCCTGTTTGCTGGTTGATATTATTTGCGTTGGTGGGTTCTTACCATTCACTGTACAAAAAATCAAGATTATTTGAATTTACCATTACGCTGGTATGTAGCCTTATCGGCTCTGTGATTATTTTTTTTGTGTTCATTCTTAATGATGCACCAGGCAACTATTATTATTATTACCTGGCTTTTCTAAGCCTTTTCTTTGTTCATCTTTGCCTTATTTTTTTTGGCCGATGGCTTTTGCTCAACAAAGTAAAAAAGCAATTACTTTCCGGCGAGGTTTATTTTAATACATTGATGGTGGGTAGCCAGAGTAATGCCCTTAAGATTTACCAGGAAACTGAAAAAAAATTGCATGATGGCGGTTATCGTTATGTGGGTTTCGCTTCTCATAATCATATTTCAACAGATAATATTCAAAAGCTGATTACTAAATTAGGTACTGTTGATGAGTTGGAACATATCATTGATGAACATAAGATCGTACAGATAGTTCTTGCTATGGAAAAATCGGAACAGCCATTGATGGAATCTATTATCAATCGCCTGAGCGAAAAAGATGTGGAAATAAAAATTCATCCGGATACACTGGATATTCTTTCCGGGTTTGTAAAAACAAACAATGTTTTAGGAGCTGTATTGATTGATCTTAAAACAGGATTAATGCCCGATTGGCAACAGCATATCAAGCGTCTGCTGGATGTTTTTTCTGCCTTAACAGCTCTTATCATTCTTTTTCCTGTAATGCTGTACATTGCTTTGCGGGTAAAGCTTTCTTCAGCAGGTCCTGTCTTTTATGAACAGGAAAGAATTGGTTATAAAGGCAAGCCGTTTAACATGTATAAATTCCGATCCATGGTAAAGGATGCAGAAAAAAATGGACCCGCACTTTCTTCAGATAATGATCCTCGTATCACAAAGTTGGGAAGAACTATGCGTAAATGGAGGTTGGATGAATTGCCTCAGCTATGGAATATATTAAAAGGCGATATGAGTCTTGTAGGGCCAAGACCTGAACGTCGTTTTTATATTGACCAGGTCATTGCACGTTTTCCGTATTATAAATATTTGTTGAAAGTAAAACCTGGCCTTACCAGCTGGGGCATGGTCCAATTCGGTTACGCTGAAAACGTGGATCAAATTATCGAACGAAGCAAATTTGATTTGCTCTATATCGAAAATATTTCGCTGGTACTGGATTTTAAAATCATGATACATACGCTGAGAATCATATTTAAAGGGAAGGGTAAATAAAGTACGAGGTCCTAGGTTTGAGGTCAGAAGTAAGAAAGGGCTTGATTGAATGAAAGTCTCCCAATAAAACAATTTGAATACACTGAGTTTGCGATTGCAGATTTTAGAGTTTATTTTTGAAAAAACAAATCCTGGTGAAGAAACTTTTAGTTGCATTAGTTCTCTTAAACTGCCAACCATCAACTGCCAACTGTCAACCCTCTTACTGGCAACAGCAGGTAAACTATACTATCGATGTTTCACTCAATGATAAAGAGCATACTTTAAATGGATTGGAAAAAATAGAATACATCAACAATTCTCCCGACACATTAACATTCATCTGGTTTCATATCTGGCCGAATGCTTACAAAAATGATAAAACAGCTTTCAGTGACCAGTTGTTGGAAAATGGCAATACAAAATTCTACTTCTCTGGCAAAGAACAGAAAGGTTATATCAACCGGCTTGATTTTAAAGTAAACGATATAACCGCGGAAACGGAAGATCATCCGCAGCATATTGACATTGTAAAATTGATGTTACCATCACCGCTTGCTCCCGGACAAAAAATAATTATTACCACTCCTTTTCATGTAAAACTTCCTTATAATTTTTCCCGAGGCGGACATGATGGAGAGAGTTACCAGGTAACACAATGGTATCCCAAACCGGCAGTATATGATAAGAAGGGCTGGCACCCTATGCCCTATCTGGACCAGGGAGAATTTTACAGTGAGTTCGGAAATTTTGATGTAAGCATAACTGTTCCCGAAAACTATGTAGTAGCGGCAACAGGTGAATTGCAAAATGGAGAAGAAAAAGAATGGCTAAAGAAAAGAGCAAACTTTACATGGAAACCCATTAGTAGGAGAATAAAAAAAGGAAGCACAGTAAAAACTATTATCCAGAAATTTCCAGTTTCTTCTGCTGAAATAAAAACACTTCGTTATAAACAAGACAATGTACATGATTTTGCCTGGTTTGCTGACAAACGTTTTATCGTTGCATATGATACCTGCCAGTTGGCATCGGGTAGAACTATAGATGTGTACAGTTATTATACGCCGGCTCAAAAAAAGTATTGGGAGAATAGTGTATCCTATGCGAAAGATGCTATTAAAACAAGAAGTGAATGGATCGGTGAATATCCGTTTTCAATTGTAAGTGTAGCGCAAGGTCCCGAAAGTTTTGGCGGTGGTATGGAGTATCCTACCATTACGATCATTTCGCCAATAACTGATAAAAAATTATTGGATTATACCATCGCACATGAAATAGGCCACAACTGGTTTTACGGGATATTGGGCAGCAATGAAAGAAAATATCCCTGGATGGATGAAGGGTTAAATACTTATTACGATAACCGGTACAGCCAATGGAAATATGGAAAAGGAGAAATAAAATTTGGTTCTCACCATGTAAGTATTAAAAATGCCGAAAGAATTTTATTTGAAACCAAAGCTGTAACAAAAAAAGATCAGGCCCTTACTAGTAGCAGCGAAGTTTTTTCATATGTAAATTATGGTCTTATCGCCTATTATAAAACCGGTGCCTGGCTGGAATATGCAGAATCTATATTGGGGAAAGAACCCTTAGATAAGGCCATGCAGGAATATTATCGTCGCTGGCAATTCAGGCATCCCGAGCCAGACGATTTTAAACATACACTTGAGGAAAGCACTGGTAAGGATCTTGATTCTTTATTTTCCTTACTGGATAAAAAAGGGTTACTTCCCAATCAGCAAAAACAGAAAGGATTGAATTTCTCTTTGGCACTTACGGGGGATGCTATCGCACATCGGTTTAACTATCCAAACCAGGATGCAATAATTTTAGGGCCTTCTTTTGGTTTTAATAGCTATGATAAATTGATGGTAGGCGGACTGATTACCAACTATAAATTGCCTCCTTCCAAATTTCAGTTTTTTCTTGCTCCCATGTATGCAACCGGATCAAAAAAAATTACCGGAACAGGACTTGTTAATTATTCTTTTTATCCTGACAACTTTTTTCAAAAAATAAATTTGGGAATCAGTGGTTCTACTTTTACAATAAACAGGTATACAGATACTGCAGGCAACAAGACATTTTCTTCTTTTCACAAAATAGTACCTTCTATAAAATTTGTTTTAAAAGAAAAAAATCCGCGGAGTACATTGAATCGTTTTATTCAGTTTAAAACTTTCCTGGTTGGCGAAGATGCCTTGAGTTTTTACCGTGATACTATAATCAGTCCTGCTAATGATACAACTATCCTGACCAAAAACAGAACTATTGCTGAAAATAGGACACTGAATCAACTCCGGTTTGTTACAGAGAATTACCGGGCCCTATACCCTTACCGTGGTGAATTGAAAATAGAACAAGGCAAAAACTTCATCCGCACTGCTTTTACCGGCAACTATTTTTTCAACTATGCCAAAGACGGCGGGCTCGATATGCGGTTTTTCGCTGGGAAATTTTTCTATACAGGTTCTAAAACATTTATCAAACAATTTGAAACAGACCGCTATCATTTAAATATGACCGGGCCAAATGGCTATGAGGATTATACCTACAGCGATTATTTTGTTGGCCGCAATCAATTTGAAGGTTTAGCCAGTCAGCAAATCATGGTGAGGGATGGAGGATTTAAAGTGAGAACAGAATTGCTCGCTGATAAAATTGGTAAAACCGACAATTGGCTGATGGCAGTTAATTTCAGTACCTCAATCCCACCGGCTATAAACCCTCTGAACGTTTTACCTATAAAGATTCCTTTAAAATTATTTGTTGATATAGGCACATACAGTGATGTATGGGAGAAGAATTCTACAGAAGATCGTTTCCTGTTTGATGCAGGTTTGCATATTCCTCTTTTCAAAGAAACAATCAATATTTATATTCCTCTTTTGTACAGCAAGGTTTATAAAGATTACATAAAATCCACCGTAGACAAGAAAAATCGTTTCCTGAAAACCATTTCATTTTCTATTGACATTTCCGGGTTTAGTCTTCGAAAATTAAATCGCAACCTGGCCGATTGATGAACAGCTATTTTCATATACGCTTTGTTCCCTATAAAGAAATTGATTTTACAAAATGGGATAATTGTATAGCAACAGCTTCGAATGGCCTGATCTATGGTTATTCTTATTATCTTGATCATATGGCAAAGCAATGGGATGCTTTGGTGCTGGATGATTATGAAGCCGTGATGCCGCTAACCTGGAACAAAAAATATGGCATTGCTTATTTGTACCAACCTTTTCTGACTGCCCAACTGGGAGTGTTTGGCCAAAATATTTCAGGAGAGTTATTAGAAGCTTTTCTTTATGCTATTCCTGCAAAATTCCTTTACTGGGATTTTTATCTGAATCATCAAAATGTTTTTCCACTAAAAGATTTTCATCTCTACCTGCGAAGAAATTATATACTTGACCTGGATAAACCTTACGAAGAGCTTTATAAAAATTATCGTGAAAATATCCGTCGCAATATTCGTAAAGCAGAACAATTGGGTTGCGAATCCATAATAGATCTTGATGTTCAAAAAGTAGTTGAACTTGCTGTAGAACAAATGAAAAGCTATACAAAAGAATCTTCAGATAATGTCGATCGGTTTTGCAAGCTTTACAACTATTTGCACCGGCGGCAGCACGCCATTACTTATGGCATACTCAATGCAAAAAAAGAATTGATAGCTTCCTGCGTTTTTATTTTTTCTCACAACAGGGCTTATTATATTTTAGTGGGCAATCATCCGGATGGAAGAACCATCGGCGCATCACACAGTCTTATTGATGCTTTTATCAAAGATCATGCGGCAAAAAAAATGTTATTGGACTTTGAAGGTTCTGATATCCGGAATCTCGCTTTCTTTTACAGCAGTTTTGGCGCCAGCGAAGAAAATTATGCTGCAATAAAAAAGAACAAGCTTCCTTTTTATTTGAAATGGTTCAAGAAATAGTTTTAGAGTTTTGGAGTTTTTAAGTTCTGAAGTTAGCTGGTTCAAAAACTTTAAAACTCAGAACTTAAGAACTTAACAAACTTTCCGCAATCAGCATATCCATTGGCTTTGTGATTTTGATATTTGTTTCTTCTCCTTCTACCAGCGAAACTTTTAATCCATAAGCTTCTACTACAGTAGCTTCATCAGTAAATTTATCTTTATAATCTATCTGGAAAGCCGGTAATAATATTTTACTGTGAAAAGTTTGTGGCGTTTGTACTAGCACCACTTTATTCCTGTCAATAGCATCATTACCTTCTTCTGTAAGCAACCTGACACTGTCACTGCTGGTTACTACAGGAATAGCACTACCTGTTTCCACAGCTTTTGCATAGCAGGCATGTATCAATTCCTGTGATAATAAACAGCGAACCCCATCATGCACAAAAATGATGGCTTCTCCTTCTACCAGTTGCAATCCATTTTTTACAGATTGAAAACGAGTATCTCCGCCGGCAGTAATGCGGATACGGTCTTTATCAAAATATGCATCAATGATCTCCTGACCCATGTCGGTATATTCTACCGGGAGTACTAATACCAGCTGCAAATCATCGTATGCATCCAAAAAAGTCTTGAGTGTGTAATATAATACTGGCTTATCTTTTAACAACATGAATTGTTTAGGTAACCCACTGCCCATTCTGGTACCTGCACCTCCGGCAACTATAATCGCATATTTTAACATAGAGCAAAAGTAGTAAAGAAGATGGATCAGATGACGCAGTAAATTAAAATACGGCTGCTCAACAGAACAATCTTGTTCCGTTCTCTATTCAATGAGATTTGATTTTATGTTGTTGATTTCCCCAGACACAATGAGAGTAAATGAAAATTACACCAGGCTGAATAGCGAACTGAAAGTACAAATGTGCTACCCTTCTCCGATTATGTTCAGAGCAGGCTGCGACGCTTATTTGCTCAATAGAATTAACGAACGATGAAAGGTCCCGACGATGAATGCCGGGATGCCGACCGAAAGCGTCGGCAAGCATCGCAACAAAGCTGATAGTAGTACTATCGATTGATAAAAAACAACTTCTATCGTAAAAACCAGGATTACTTTCCCCAACCACCCCTTAACCGTATCCCTAGTTCTACTCCGATATACCATGATTTTTTCTTTGATTCAAAAGGTAGATAATCGGTACCATTGACTGCAAGCTTATAATCAGCATGAGGATAGCCGGACATATCTTTTGTATAGACTAAACCCACTCTGCCAAATTTAGATTCATATAAATAAAGTTCACCGACAATCCGGTGCGTAATAACTGTACCGGACCCTGAAACAGATTCTTTAACCGGATCTGTTGCTGTTTTATCAAGCCAGCTATACTGGTGACCCAATACCCAACCCGGTGAATATCCCGCACCAAGAGCAACAGAAAATTTATTGCCACTGAATAGTTGTCTTTCAAGAACAACCGGCATCTCCACATATTGATAGGAAGTGGTTACAATCGAAACATTATTATCTGGTGAAGTCCATAAGCCGGCATCCTTTCGTTCATACAAATTTCCATACCTGGGTTTTAAGGTTATACGGTTCCGGCCTTTTTTATCAATATTGAGATGCAGTGATAAGCCGATATGATAAGCCCTTGTTTTAAGATAATTGTCTTTTCCATTTGTATTATCCATTACAGGATGGGTAACAATATTGGCATTGATACCATAATCAAGAAAATGATTTTTGCGAGCCCTGGGTTCTTTTGAAATTTCTTTGGTAGTATCTTTTATCTCCTCTTGTTTTTTTGTTTGCTTATCCATTGCCCGCTTTGCTTTCGATTCCGCATCATTTTTTGCTTTCTCTTCAGCTTCGAGCCTTGCATTTTCTTCCAGTACACAACGTATATCTGTTTTGCCCCATTCCACCATATTGAAATAATGGCAATTGTTGCCGCCGGAAATATAAAGCGCATCGGCTATATCCTTCATATTAATAACTTTGACAACAGCCTTACCAAGAGTAGACTCTGCAAAGATGCCTCCGATAAAACCATCACTGTTGATAAGAGGCATCCCCTTTGCAATACCCGCATCAATGGGTACACGCAAAATAACCACTCCCCCTTTGGGTTGTTTGACAACAGATATCTTGCCTTCCTGTACAGCCCAGATTTTATCACTCAGCCACTTATCACGGAAGGTGGAGAATTTTCCTTTTTTGTAGATTAAGGAATGATAATAATTTCTTTGCCATAAACTGGCAGAGGGTTTTGGCGATTTATAAAGTACCACGGTAAAAGCACCGAAACGGGCTTCCTTAACTTTTGTGGCTTTAGCCTTGTAAGAACTACCATAAAATTTAACCTGCTTGATACTGTTGGTTATTTTTTCTGGAAAAGCGTCTTTTTCAATTAGTGAACGCCTGACGGCAATAAAATAAAGTTGCGTTGAATCTTCAGCAGTGATCAATCCATAATCACTGAGCCCTATTTCCACCAGGTTGTTTAAATAACTGCGGGTATATTCAGGATTCGTTTGAGCGATATTTTCTTTTGAGAAAAAAAGGCAGACTATGATTACAATAATCCGGCTAACAACATATTTATATGCGGGACCTTTTAGTGATGTTTGAGAATTTCCCTGGTACTTCAGATTATTTTCAGCTTGCTTTTCACTCTCGCTATAGCGTTGGTTGATACTGAAATAGAAGGAATTAAGCAGCAAATAAAAGATTTTCATGGTTTTGGTTTTTCATATTAGGATTGCAGCTTATGTATTAACTGAAAAATGGGGGAATTATTGTCCGGACTGAAACTCTCTGCAACTGCAGAATTCCAGTCGGCATTGTGTTTGTATTACTAGTATAAACACAAAAATATGTTTTCGAAAAAGCTTTTTGGTTTTGCAATGGTTGGCTTATTTGCTTTGGTATCCTGCACCAAAGACGTGGAGAGGAACCTGGAAGCTGATGAAAAGCCATTGTATATTACCAAGACGGATTCTTCTACAGATTTTACCACCTATGCTACATTCAGCCTGGCAGATTCGGTGGCCGTTATCGATAACAATCAATTGATAGAAAGGGTAAGAACAGATTATGATGCTGCTTTTATTAATGCCATTGCTGCGGAAATGCAAAGCCGGGGTTTTGCAAGGGTAGGCCACGATGATAATCCTGATCTGGGCATCAGCATTAGCAGGATCTATAATGACTTTACCGGCCTTATCGATTATTCTGATTATTGGGGTGGCTATAGTGGATACTGGGATCCCTATTATTGGGGCTACCCCGGTTATGACTATTATTTTCCGCCTGTATATGGCACCTATACCGTTACCGAAGGTGGTGTGGCCGTAGATATGTTTGATCTGAAAAATGCAGCAGGCAGCAATCAATTGCGACAGGTATGGAGCGGGTTGGTTCGTGGCAGCGGAACTTTTACTACTGCAAGGGCGTCCAGTCATGCACAGGCATTATTTCAACAATCGCCGTACCTGGCTAATTAAACCGGTTCTAAAAAAATTAGGCAATGGAAAAAAATAAAATAATACTGCTCACAATTATAACTCTTTCATTGGGCGTAATAAAATCATCAGCACAACAAGGTGAACTAAGGATGACAGCCAGTATCGCAGGTGCTACCCCTGTGGGAAAGTTTAAAGACCTTGTCGATAAAACGTCGTTGCGGGGAGCAGATGTAAATATTTTATACGGCATCAACGATCAACTTTCTGTGGGATTGAATGCAGGTTTCCAGGATTTTTATCAAAAGTTTCCACGGGCTGTATATAAGCTGTCAGATGGAAGTGATATTTCTGCTGTGCTTACTAACTCTATTCAAACTATCCCACTATTAGCAACTGCACGATATAATTTTATGCCGGAAGCAAGGGTACAACCTTATGCCAGTGCAGGCATTGGGGGCACGTTTGTGA
>CAMLEX010000147.1 GCA_946479055.1 uncultured Bacteroidota bacterium
CGTTTATTATAGCTTGTCCAGCCAGGGGTCAGGTAGCAATCGCCGATTCTTTTTCCATTGATCTGTGCCTCATACATGCCATGGGCCGTAATAAAAGCTGTAGCCGATGCGATCTTTTTATGGGTAGAAAAATTTTTCCTGAAATATTGTACAGGCCGTTTGATACTGTCTTCTGCATAACCAATTTCTATCCATTTCGCCTTCCAGTCTGATTTATTTAATAATGCCATCTGGAATGAGGCCGGATCACTCCAGGAGGAAGATTTTCCTTTATTGTCCCATACTCTTACCTGCCAATTGTATTTTTTCCCTGACTGAAGAGGATCACCTTTATAAGGAACAAATACCGATTGATCTGAAGAAACTTTACCACTTGACCATTGTGTTTTTTTTCCTGAACTAACTTTTATTTCATAGGCAGTTTGAAGTACATTTTTTTGGTTGCTTGTCAACTGCCAGCTAAACCCCGGTTGTGGTGCATCAATCCCAATAGGATTGTTCATGTTTTCAGTGAGCAGGTTTTGAACTTTTACCTGTGCGGAAACTGATAAAGTAAACAAAAGAAATTTTAATACTGACAATAGCGTCTTTTTCATGTTAGCAAGCTTTGATTTTAATATTACATAAGTTATGAAAACACAGCAAAATACCTGTAACCTTTTTTTTAACCATCCTGCACTGTCTTCAGGCGATAAAAATGAGAGATAGGTATGATTTACAAAATGTTTATTTCTTCGTATTCAATCATTTCATGATTCAATCAATTCCCTATCTTACACAATGGCATGCAATTGGCAAACGTGTTTTGATATTTCCAATATGCATATTTTTCCCTTATCAATTATTTAAAACAGTGGATTCACTTACTCATATAGTACTGGGCGCCTGCATTGGTGAAGTGGTAGCAGGAAAAAAACTTGGTAAAAAAGCTTTGCTTATTGGCGCATTGGCACAGAGCATTCCGGACATTGATTTTATAACCACTTTCTGGTTAAGTGATTCAAAAGATATTGTAGCACACAGGGGTATTACACATTCTATTCTTTTTGCTGTAGCCGCCACTTTCTTTTTCGCCTGGCTGTTCAGGTTTTTTTTTCGTAAACTCAAGCTTTCATGGTCAACCTGGTTATTTCTTTTTGGATTGAATATTTTCACTCATATCCTTATTGATGGGTTTAATGCTTACGGAATTGGCTGGTTTGAACCTTTTTCTCATCGTCGCTTTTCATTCCATGTACTTTTTGTGGCGGATCCTCTGTTTTCTATCTGGCCTTTCCTGGCTTGTATGGCGTTGCTTACTTTAAAAACAACTCACCGCATAAGAAAGGCCTGGGTGCGGATGGGCATTGGCCTTAGTGCCCTTTACCTGATGTATGCGGTAGTCAATAAACTGATCGTTGAAAGATCTGTGCGAAAAAATCTTGCGGCACAAGGTATATCCACTGAAAATTATTTTACTACACCAACACCTTTCAACAGCTGGCTCTGGTATACAATAGCAAAAGACGGAAACGGTTATTATACTTCTTATCGTTCTGTATTTGACAGTAAAAAACAAATGACCTTTCAGTATTTCCCTCAAAACGATTCCCTGCTCAACTCTGTTAAAAATAAAGAGGAAGTTGAGGATATGCTGACTTTCGCCAATGGTTTTTATACAGTAGAAAAAAGATATGACACTACTGTTTTCAACGTACTTCGGTTTGGCCAGGTAGTTGGATGGTACAATCCAAAAGAAAAATTTGCTTTTTATTACTATCTCGATCTTCCCGGAGCAAATGAAATAGTGGCCCAAAGAGGGCGGTTTGAAAAATGGAACCGTAAGACCATTATATCTTTTATTAAAAGAATAAAAGGCGATTAGCGTTATTCCAATTATTTGCAGAAGCAATCGTAAAAAATTTGCAGCTAGTATTTATAAACGCTGCATTTTTATTCATGAAGTGTTAATAAGGGCACCGGTGATTGATAGATCAGTTTCTGAGTAGTGCTTCTGTGAAAAAGTTGCTGTATAAAATTATAATGCTTAGGAATAGTAATGATAAGGGAAATATTATTTTTTTCAGCATACTCCGTAATGCCTGCTGTAATATCCTTATTGTCAGTAAATGCATAACCGGGTTTGTACTTGTCAAAAATGTGGTGCAATTGATACATTTCTTCCGGCATTTGTGGAGGAAAATGCCGGTTTTTATGCTCTACATTCAGAACAAATAAAGGGGCTTGAAATAAGTCCAGGATTTGGGCCACTGAATCAAGAGCTGTTGTGGCAACTACTTCACTCAGGTCACAGGCAAACAAAATACTCTGTACAGACTCTATCGGTGCATGCGCCGGAACAATAAGCACCGGGTAGTTGCTGTTTTGAGAAACATTAATGGCACTACTTCCGATAAATGCTTTTTCAAATTTTGTTTTACCTGAAATTCCCATTACCACCATATCGGCATTCTCTTCCCTGCAGATGGCATTAATGCTTTCGCCTAATGACAAGTTTTCTGTTCTTATGCGTATCTGGATATCATCACCAGTTAACTTTTCCAAATCCTCTTTCAATTTTTTCAATTGTTCGATAGAGGCTTTAGCCATCTCCTTGCCTTCATCTTCATACGTATGTAAGGGCAACGTGGTAGTGGGCACAATGGCTTGCCAGCCATGAAATAAAGTAATGTATCCGAATCTATATTTTGTGGCCAGCATGCATCCATACCTGGCTGCATGAAATGCGGCTTCTGAAAAATCTGTACATATCAGCAATGTTTTCATGTGCATATTTTTCATTTTTGTTTGCCCAGCTTGCCCCGGGATCTGATCCGTGGATGATCAGATAACTACCGTATTCGTCATAGAAATTTTCAGGACGTTGATATATTCCGATACCCATCGGGATGACGCCGAAAATTTTTATGACTTAGTTCATTATTAAAGTTAATGCAAGAGCTTATTCTATTCCGCCCTGTTTTCATCCAGCCGGAATGATATTTTACAGATCACTCCATAGGTAGATACTTTACCATCCTTTACATGCACTTTAATATCTTTTACAAATACAGAATCAATATTGTGAATAGTTTTTGACGCTTCTGTTACAGCATTACTAATAGCGTCGTCAATGCCTTTGGCAGAGGAAGCGATTACTTCTATCACTTTTACGATTGGCATAAAAAATAGTTGATGTAATTAAAAAATAAGACAAGGGCAGCTTAAACCACCCTTGTCATGCTGTGCCATCACTTAATTGCAATCTCTTTTGTCGCTTTTACCTGCATTTTTGATTTAGGCAATTCAAGCAACAAAATACCATCCTGGTAAGAAGCGGAGATGCTATCATCTTTTACATTGTCAGGCAAACGGAAACTGCGTGTAAAAGAATTATAGCTATATTCCCGGCGGGTATATTCTTTATCCTTTCCGTTTTCTTTTTTTTCCGATTTCGATTCCGCACTGATCGTCAGAATATCGTCTTCTACTTTTAATTTAAAATCCTCTTTCCGGAACCCGGGAGCCACTACTTCTACAGAATAGTTTTTTTCATTTTCTGCAATGTTTACAGCCGGGAACTCTTTTTCCCACTTACTTAACCATCCTTTGTCAAAGAAATTATCCACATTAAAAAAATCTCTCCAGGGAGCCTCTGCCCTGTTGGTTTTAACCAGGTTAGACATAGTTACCTCCTTTTTTTAAAGTAATAAAAACAAATTGTCTTATTAATTAAACAATTCGGAAACATAGAATTCAGATAAAAAGCAACAATTATAATACCATATCACTTTAAAAAGCAGGCTCAGAACTCAATTTTATAATTTAATACCGGTATCAGCCCGGTCTGATAATTATTAACAATAACGCCTTTTTCTTCATCAAAAGACTGGTTATACAAATTCAGGCGGTTAGTCAGGTTTTGTATATCAAGAGACAATGTACTTGTAACTTTCCGGCGGTTCCATTTCATACTTAGGCGCAGATCAGTACGGAAATAAGCGGAATTCTGCAAGCTGTATGCTTCCTCCTGTTTAAAGATAGTATACCCTTCCTGCACTGATCTTTCTGTATCAACTGGCGTAGTACGATAACCACCGGCATATATGGCTTTAATATTAATGCCAAACGTTTTCAATTTATTAGCCGATAAAAAATCCCTTCCCGCCAGGAAACTCACAATATAATTACCATTGAACCGTGTATTTCTTTCTTTACCATCCGCGGCTGTATATTTTGATTGATACAAAGAATTGCTGAGTGTATAGTAGAAATTATTATCCAGGTATTTTTCAAGCGACAATTCAATTCCATAGTTTTTTCCTTTACCCTTATTTATCAAAGGATCGGTGACATAATCATTTTCTACATTCAACACAGAAAAAGAACTTGTATCGAATGTACTTATTGGCACGTTGAATAATTGCTGATAATATACTTCTGTTTTCAGACGAAGATTTTTTCCTAACCTGTACTGGTGTGATAAAACAAAATGATGAGAACGGGTAAGACCGACCCCTTTGTTTGGATTGATCATATTGCCTGTTGCATTTTTGATCTGTGCAAAATAAACACCTAGCGGCTGCACCTGGCTATGAAGACCATAACCAAACGCCAGGCTGTTTTTCTTATCCATATCCCATTTCACTGAAGCTCTTGGTTCAAGAGAAGATGAATTATTGTAGACTAACCGCATATAATGGAGTCCCGCATTAAAAGTAAGATCATTGGATGCCTTGTATTGCCATTGAGCAAATGATTGCAACAATTGCGTACTGCCCTTTGTATTGATCATTTCTTCCAGTGGCGCATTGGGATTTTCTTTTGATAGCTGATTATAACTAAAACGAATAAGATTTATGATCGTTCCTATGCGGATATTATGCCGGGTATTGAACCGGTGATTTAATGTTGATGACAGCGTCCATTTCCGTGTATCGTACTTAGCCCGGTAATCATCTGAAACTGTATAATCGTCTTCAATATATTTTTCATCATAACTAATAATATTATAAGAAAGACCAACAGCAGATTTCAGGTTTGTTTTATTTCCCAATAAGATACTCTGCGTAACGCCACTCATGCCTGTATTGGAAACAAATTTTGAAATATCTCTGTCACCTGATTCCTTCCAGGTTGCTGAATCTTTTTTGGCATTGAACTTATCATTGCTCAATCCTCCAAAACCAAAGATGGTGAAGTCGCCCATTTTTTTGGTTGGCAAATGAATATTATAGGAAAGATCCTGGAAATTAGTGACGCTCCCATCATCTAAAACACCAACTTTATTTAATAGGGATAGCGTTGAATAACGATAGTTGATAAGATAAGAACCTTTATAAAAAGCCGATATAGGTCCTTCAGCGGCAGCATTCAATCCTAATACTCCGGCCTGCAATGAATATTCTTTCCGCTCATTATTTCCTTTTCTCAATTTCAGATCAAAAACGCCGCTCAATGCATTACCATACTCAGCACCGAAGGCGCCGGTAATAAAATCGGAATTGGAAAGCAATTGTGAACTCAATATAGAAATGCCGCCGCCACTGGTTCCTGCATTACTGAAATGATTGGGGTTGGGAATATCAACTCCTTCCATCCGCCATAATAAACCAGCCGGCGAATTACCTCTTATGACAATACTATTATTGCCATCATTAGCAGCCATTACACCTGCAAAGCCAGTAGCCATGCGAAGCGGATCATTTACCGCTGCTGCATACTTCTGTGTTTCCTCTACTGTAAAAGCTCTTGCACTTACCGCACTCATTTCATTGAGCGGCCTGTTCTTTTTTGCATTGGACTTTAATATCACTTCTTTTTCAGCATACACATCAGGTTCCATTAAAATAGTCAGCACAGTTTCTTTTCCAGCATTGACAACAATGTTCTCTGCAACAGTTTCCTTATATGCTGTGTGTGAAAAAATCAATTTTTGAGAAGTAAGGGGCACTTCGGAAAATCTGAAATTACCATTGGCATCTGTTGATACTGATTTACCTGATCCAAATAATGTAACAGTAGCATCAACTATAGGAGTTTGCAAAATATTATCTACCACCGTACCCCTGATACTTTGCGTAAACGCGGTTGTGTGTTGGGCATTGCTTCTAAAACATAACAATACCAGGAAATAAAAAATAAACAATCTGAGTTGCATACTAAAGATTTATGGTTTACTTAAATGAAAAATACAAGGAAGGGATATCTAAACAAACTGCATGCAGGATTGGTAGCAGTTTATATCACTTGCTGGTCACAATGAAAATCTTTCAAAGTATAACAACTGAAGAATGATTTACCCCTATGCAGTTAAAAAATAAGAAGTAAAGGGTTTAAAGACTCTTATAGGCTAAGAGTATGATCACACTCCCTAAGAACAGGAAGTGGTTTTGCTATTTTAGATTTTTTTTAAAGAAGAAGAATGGGAGAACCTACAAAACATTAAAGTTGCGATGGCATGTCAGTCACTTTCCGGCTTCTGACTTCTGACTTCATACTCTTCCCCCATCCCCATTTCAAAAACTCCGGCATAGCCCGGCCCCAGGTAGCGATATCATGTTTGCCGTCCGGCATTTCCAGGTAATGAATATCTTTTTCACGGTTATATCCTTTTACTACCAGTTCTTTTATCACGTCAAGTGTATCATCAATGGAGTCAATGACACCATTATTATTGCGGTCAAGGGTCTCATCCATATTACCGCATTGAAAAAAGAATTTTAATCCCTTGTGATAAGTACTGTTTCTAATTTCCTGCTGCATGATGCGATGCTTATCATCATCATATTCTTTTTCTGTTTGATCTACACTGCGCCACCAGAATGAACCCGAAAACAACCCTGCTTTTGTAAATTTTTCAGGATGATTCAGCACTATATCCATGGCACTCAATGCGCCTAATGAAAATCCGGCAAATGCTCTTTCCTTAAAGGAAGTTATATTATAAGTATCCCTGATAAAAGGAAGTAGTTCCCGCATTATAAAATAACTATAAAAGCCTGCTTTAGATCCACGTCCCTGATAATCAGGTTGCGACGCAACCCCGTATTCCATTTTGCGTTGTGAAGCAGTATGAATTGCCGCACAAAGCAAAGGTTGAATTTCATTTTCAGAATATAAATTCTCAAGAATGGATTCAAGACCAAGCTCCTTCATGTTCTGACCATCGTTTATCAATAAAAGACTCATTTTCGCAGGCTCTGCTACATTTTTAGGAAGATAAAAATCAACTTTTACCTCTCTTCCAAGAAACACAGACAATACTGATCTATTTTCTACGAGAATACCCGATACATTGATGGTTTGCATAATCTCCAAAAATAAGGATTCGGCCTGAAACCAGGCTTCAAAAATTCCAGGGCAAGCACATTATTAATTCAGGTTATTACAGTACACGGATGGCAGCTTGTCCCGCCCAGGCGGGAGATCAAACGGATTTAAAAACCCCTGATGAGTATAAACTCTCCCCGTATTTCAGTATTCAATTATTCGTCTATAAGGATAAGCAGCAATTTATTCTGCTTCGCAGAATAAAAAAAACCACTAAGATCTGAGCTTGTCGAAGAGCGAAGTATCATCCATCCAATCAGTGTCATCTCCCGCCCGGGCCTACCGTGTACCCACATCTTTTAATACGAAGGATGGGAACACAGCTTGTCCCGCAAGGCGGGAGATGACACGGGTTGGATGCCCGCCTGACCGAACGGGCAGGGCTAAAAACGGATCATTTATTCTGCTTCGCAGAATAAAAAGGATTGTTTACTAATAAATTCTTTTCGCAATTTTTTTAAACTCCCACTTTGACTATTAAAAAATCTGTGAAAATCTATCCAATCCGTGTCATCCGTGTGCCAAAAATATTTGTCGGTACACTGTAGGATTTGGCGGGGCAAGCTGTATTCCAATTCACTTCTTTGATTAGTTTATAAGCACATTTTAATGCATTGCCCTGTCAAATATTCTAATTGGCAAACACGATTTATTAATTTGTTTATGTGGTTTTGAAAAAATAAATTTGGAAAGGGCTACTCAGGATATCCTATCCACGGGAAATTTGCAAAGGGCCACTAATCTAAAATCATATACTCAAAAAATTATTTATGAAAAAAATCGGAATTCTGCATGGCAAAGAACGTTCGTTTCCTGAGGCATTTGTGGCAAGAGTAAACAGTAAAAATGTACCGGGTGTGTTGGCAGAATCCGTTCGTATAGACAAAGCTTTACAAGGCGAACCCAGTGGCTATACTGTTATTATTGACCGTATTTCGCAGGATGTTCCGTTTTACAGGACATGGCTCAAAAATGCGGCAGTAACAGGTACTGCCGTAATCAATAATCCTTTCTGGTGGAGCGCTGATGATAAATATTTCAACAACTGCCTGATGACAAAAGTGGATGTCCCCGTACCGAAGACAGCTATCATCCCTTCAAGAGACCTGCCCGATGATACAACAGATGAATCATTCAGCAACCTGGCCTACCCGATGGATTGGGATAGTATTTTTAATTATGTAGGTTTTCCTGCTTATATGAAACCTTTTGCCGGTGGTGGTTGGAAGCATGTATATAGATTGGAAAGTGCTGAAGATTTTTTTAAAAAACATAGTGAAACCGGGCAGTTGGTCATGTTATTACAAGAAGAGATTGTATTTGATGAATATTACCGCT
Source organism: uncultured Bacteroidota bacterium (assembly GCA_946479055.1). Next base: position 8,650 of record CAMLEX010000147.1, read on the forward strand.
GTTATTGCATTGGCGGCAAGCATGTACGCATCATGCCTTACGAACCACGCAATCCGCATCATCTGCGCTATGTAGCTGATTTTTCTCCTTCCGCTGAGCGTCTTCAGCAAATGAAAGAAATCGTATTGCGTATCAATAAATACCTCGGTTATGATTTTAATACGGTCGAATTAGCATTGCGAAACGGCATACCTTACGCAATAGATTTTTGCAACCCTGCTCCTGATGCTGAAAGAACCAGTGTAGGTGAAGAAAATTTTGAATGGGTAGTTGAAACGGCCGCTAACTATGCCATTGAAAAAGCGTTAAGCAATAATGGAAATGAAGACAACCTTACCTGGGGCGAATATGTAAAAAGAAGCAGCACAAAGACAGCGTTGATCTGATGTTTACTGTTTACGATACCGACAACGAATGCTTCACCAAAGTCGAAGAACCTGATCCTTCGGTTTCCTATACCTATGCGGATTACCTGCAATGGAAATTTGAAGAAAGACTGGAACTTTTTCGGGGTAGGATTTTTAAGCTGGGGGCTCCGAATACAAAGCACCAGGTTGTGGCAGGCAATCTTTTGGTTTTAATGAAAACTTTTCTTAAAAAACAAAAGTGCCAGGTATTCATAGCTCCTTTTGATGTAAGATTACCTGTCAAAAACAAGAAAAAAGATAATGAGGTCACAACC
>CAMLEX010000148.1 GCA_946479055.1 uncultured Bacteroidota bacterium
TTTAAGGTATCTGTAAAATGAGAGTTGCCCCCATCAATAATAATATCGCCTTCCTGTAGTAAAGGAAGCAAGTCTTTGATTACTGAATCCACAGCCGGTCCTGCCGGAACCAGGATCATTAATTTCCTTGGGGTTTGTAGTTTGGAAACCATCTCAGATAAAGAGCCAACGCCTTTTACCCTTGTGCCAGAAGTAGCTGAGGATTCCAAAAGACTGGCTTTTGCAGGGTCTTTGTCAAAACCTATAGCGGCAAACCCATGATCAGCAATATTCAAGAGCAGGTTGCGCCCCATAGTTCCGAGACCAACCATGCCAAAATCATATAAAACATCAGTCATAAATAGCAAATTGAGCTGCAATTTATTACAAATCCTGAAAGTGCTGATCTTATCAAAGTATTAAAACATATGAGACAGTTGTTTTTTAAGCCGCAAGTCTTGTAATAGATTCGTAATTTTACAACCAATTTTTTTGTTATGAGTGATGTGATTACAGCCCCAGCCTTAACTGCTAAAGATTTTGCCACCGACCAGGAAGTTCGCTGGTGCCCCGGTTGCGGAGATTATTCCATATTGGCGCAGGTTCAGAAAGTGATGCCAACGATAGGCGTTCCCAGAGAAAATATTGTGATAATATCTGGTATAGGATGCAGCAGCCGCTTTCCTTATTATATGAATACGTATGGTATGCACTCTATTCATGGCCGTGCTACCGCTATCGCATCAGGATTGAAGGCAAGCCGTCCCGAATTGAGCGTTTGGATAGTCAGTGGTGATGGAGATAGCTTAAGTATAGGCGGCAATCACACTATCCACTTGCTGCGCCGGAATTTTAATGTCAATCTGTTGGTATTCAACAACCAGATCTATGGATTGACAAAAGGGCAATACTCACCAACATCAGAAGAAAATAAGGTTACCAAATCAACACCTTTCGGAAGTATCGACCATCCATTCAATCCTTTGGCGCTGGCTATGGGCGCAGATGCCAGTTTTGTTGCAAGGACGATGGATAGAGATCCAAAACACTTGCAGGCGATGCTGATAAGAACAAACCAGCATAAAGGAGCTTCCTTCCTTGAAATATATCAGAACTGCAACATCTTCAATGATGGTGCTTTTGAAATTTTTACTGAAAAAAGCAGCAAACCGCAGGAAACATTGTTCCTTGAGCAAGGCAAGCCATTGATCTTTGGCGCTGCTAATGAAAAAGGAATAAAATTAGATGGATTTACGCCAAAAGTTGTTGAGCTGAATAATGGGCATAGCGCTGATGATCTGTGGGTACATGATGAAAAAGATATTTACAAAGCACAGATACTGACACGCATCTTTGATGATCCCAAACTGGAAGGACATTTACCCAGGCCGTTTGGTGTCTTTTATCAGAACGACCGCCCATGTTATGAAGATCAGATGAAATTGCAATTGGAAAATGCTATTGCCAGCAAACCGGCAGATCTGGATAAATTATTAAGAGGAAAGGAAGTGTGGACGATACAATAAGCTTTTTACATGGAGGATATACGAAGCAAACAGTGAAATATTTCAGTGTATCCTTCATTTTCATGTGAACTGATTTTTGGTACGGGTTAAATTCAGAATATTTTATTTCAGTGTACAAACATTCTGAAAATGCAGACTGCCATTTCCATTTACTGAGATTTCAATAGATTTTGCAGAGTTCCCTGTTAATTGAAGTGAAATAGTATTCACACCTTTTTGTAAAGGTATCCGGGTATAGTAGATTGTATGCGGCAGGCTTTGCCAGTTGCGGGTATCAGCCTTCTCCGTTGCAAAGTTGAAGACCTGTAAACCTAACGCCAGTGCTTCACGTTGGGCTCTTTCTTTTTTATCTTTCTTTTTTTCCTCTTCGGTTTTATTTTTATCGTCTTTTTCTTCTTTTGGCCGTATGGCGGCTTCCGCTAATTTTTTTACAGCCAACCTTGTCAAAGTTGAAGACAATTCTTTGAGCATTCTTTCCTGAAGTGTTGAGAATGCAAGCGTATTTATATTCTCAACCGGCTCAAGGGAATATGTTTGATTGTTTAATTGCAGCCTTGCGCCGGAGTAAAACAATGGTTGTGCTTCATACTTTGGAAGAGCAACACGAAAACTTCGCAGGTTCTCCAGCTTAATATCATTACTGTTATAACCATTGCTGAAATCAAATGGGACATTGAATAATCCCGCCGCATCAGCAAACATAAAACTTCCACCTGCATTTTTAAAGAGAGAAAAATAAAGATCCTGTTGTTGCTTTATGGGAGCCGATCCATTTTCCCAGAATAAAATAAGTTCACCACCTTCTAATATTATTTTTTCTTTGACAAGAGTTGTATTTAATAACTTTTCATAACGGCCCACTTCATCCATAAATCCATTCAGGTATGCACTACGTAAAAGATCTTGTTTTAACTGGTCCGGCATTTCTGTTCCATAATAGCTGCCGTTATTGTCCAGGTATACGTCAGCCGCGTTACGGTATGCAATAAAAGCATTATTAATGTCATTGCTTTTTTCATAGATCAATCCTTGTAACATGAGAGAAAAAGCATCTTCTGAATATTTATTCTTATTTCCCGCTTTATCTTCCTGGGTGTTGATCCGAAGAGAAATACGCCGGGCCTCTACCAATGCATCATCGGTTTCTCCCAGTTGTAAATAGTTTAATGCTTTATAATAGTGAATTAAATATTTTTCAAAATCTTCTCCTTTATAGGTCTGCATCATAGGATTTAAGAGAGTGCCCAGGGCAATATCTTTTGCCGATGTTCTGGCATCTTCCATGAGTTGATCAGCCTGATTAAAATAGCGATTGCTGCTATCCCATTGCTGTAATAAATGACATACTTTACCCCTTTCCAGCAGGTAAAGAAGTTGGTTACGATTTTTTTTTAAAAGCTTATTGTTATCCAGTGATGTTGCCGCCTTTTCATAATTGCCTTCCCGGAGATTATGATAATAAACAGCTACCTGCTTATTATAACCGGCGCAGGACGAGAAAAAGAGCATCAGCAACAAACCAGCTACTAACCGGTTTATGTATAATCGGGGGAGTAACATTCCTGGAGTTTAAAGCTAAACTTTTAGCCCTTTAATTCTTTACGTATTTGGCAATTTTCTTTTCACCTATCCAGGTCACTTCGTTGGTTTCAATATTGGTCAACTCAAGATTTACCTGGTAATAAACCACTTTTTTTCTTTTGTGAGAATCAACAATGGAGTTGATAGATCCCTGCAGAATAAAATCAGCGCCTTGCTCCAGGCCAAATTTTTTCATACTGCTGACAGTAGCATTGGTTTGCTGATCGGCTTTTTCAGCACGAAGCTCTTCTCTTTTTTTACCGCCTTGTACCAAACGCACTTTCTGTGTTGTAACGAAAGAATTTTCTACATCTTTTACAAATGTCTCCGCTTCTATATGTTCATGGCTTTTATTGGATACAAACCCAACAATTACTACAGGACGCTGACCATTTTTTGCAGCCATATGATCAGTAAGCCAGTTAGCGCCAAGAATGGTCCTGGTAATATCTTCAGCTACTAACCTTGAATCCGTATTGTTCCAGCGGCCGCTGATATCTACCTGTTCTGAAGGATCTATCCGGGTTACTTTATGCGAACAACTGGCAAAAAAAAGAGTACTGCAAAATGATAATGCAAAAAATATATTTCTTTTCATTTGAAATGATTTTAAAAATTAAATACCAAAAAAATTATAATCAGGAAAATAAAATGATAAGTTATTCTACCTCCACCAAAAATTCAGACCAAACCAGGGATGGACTCCAAAAGAACGGTTTCTCCTGTAATTATTATAGCGGTTATGAGAATTGTAATTTCTATTATAATAATTATTGGGATAATATCCATCATTGTAGTAATCGTAATCCCTCCTCGCTCTTTCCATACGTAGCTGGCGGCGAAACTCCCGGCGATCTGCTCTCGCTTCCTTCCTGTCGGCAAGCCAGTCAATCGCCTTATAAATATTATGTTGGGTTGTGCTGTGCCATTCGTTCAGAGAATCGGCTACTTGCATGTATTTATCCCTGCTGACAGTATAATTGGGATTTTGATCGGGTGCCAGATCTGTTTGTGCAGTAGCTATATAACTACAAAAGAAAACAGCCACAGTAGGAATGAGATAAAGTAAATTTCTTTTCATAGCATCTGTTTTTAGGTTGCGAAATTGACAAGACTAAAGTACTATCAAAGCCGTTAACCCGTAGTTAAATGTTGATTCAAATGAGATTTTCGTGGGTTGAACCGGAACTTACTATTGCGGGAACGGAAGTTTACGTTTTAAAATTTTCCATTCCGGCAAAAAAAATTAACTTTAAATAGCAACGGCCCGAAGAGAATTGTTAATCAGAAAAAAGAAAGCATATGAGAGGTGTAAACAGAGTAATGCTTATTGGAAACCTGGGCAAAGACCCGGATGTTCAGTTTCTGGAAGGTAATATTGGAGTTGCAAAATTCCCACTGGCTACAACAGAAACATTTAAAGACAGAACCGGAAAATTGGTATCGCAAACAGAATGGCATACTGTAGTATTATGGCGTGGTCTTGCCGAACTGGCACAAAAATATTTACACAAAAGCAGTCTGGTATACATTGAAGGACGCCTGAGAACCCGCAGTTGGGAAGACAAAGATGGTAACCGTAAGTTTGCCACCGAAGTCGTAGGCGACAACCTGATCATGCTGGATAAACGGGCAGATGGCACTGGCCATCCAGCAGAGGGTACTAGTTTAGAAAACCTGGGGAGTGCGGATGCTCCACCGCTGGGAGATCCTTCAGAAAATCTTCCTTTTTAGCGGAATATATTTAAAGTAATAACTTTGTTCAAATAATAACCGGCAGGCCGTTTGACCTGCCTTTATAATTGAACCTATCATTAAAACGTCTTCCATTGGAGAGTCATTCGATAATCAACTTTTTGTATAATCAACTTTCTTTTATTTTGCTGGCTGCCGATCCGCAGGGCATTACTTTGTTGGTTATCCTGCTGGTGGTCCTGTTATTACTTACTTTCACTATCTCGGGAGCAGAAGTAGCGATATTTTCACTCAATGAAAAAGATATAAATGTATTAAAGACCAAGCAGCATCCGGCGGCTAAACGGATTATTAATTTCCTGGAAGAACCCAAAGAAGTTTTTGCTTCCCTTTTGATCGCCAGCACATTTTTTAATATCTGTGTTATTGTATTAACCGGTTTTTTAATTAACCAGTATATGCCTTATGGTACTTTATTACTATTTGGCAATAGTTTCTGGAGTTATCTTTTTGAACTTATCCTGCGGGTAGGCATTATCGGTTTTATCCTGGTATTTGCCGGACAGATATTACCCAAAGTATGGGCTACGCAGAATAATCTTCGCTTTGCTTACGGTTCAGCAGTGGTGGTAGAAGCTGTTCACCTGGTATTTCGCCGTATCAGTAAATGGGTGGTTTCGCTGGCTGATGGTATTGGCAAAGGAATGGGGGCTAACAAATCAGAAGCTCTCAATTTGCAGGAATTAGATGAAGCCATTGATATAAAAACAGATGAAGAAGCCTCACTGGAAGAAAAGAATATCATGAAAGGGATTGTGAAGTTTGGTACTATCTCTGTAAAACAGATCATGCGGAGCAGGCTGGAAGTAAATGGGGTTAATTATAATTCTTCTTTCCATGAACTTATCCGTAAAGTGGAGGGCTTGCATTATTCCCGCCTGCCTGTATACAAAGGCAGTATGGATGAAGTAGCCGGTATTATTAATACAAAAGATCTGATACCTTTTTTGCAGGAGGGAGATGGTTTTGACTGGCATCCTTTGATGCGGCATCCATATTTTGTACCGGAATCGAAATTGATTGCTGACCTGTTGCGGGATTTTCAATCCAGGCGTGTTCATTTTGCAGTAGTGGTGGATGAATTTGGTGGCACAAGTGGTATTGTGACAATGGAAGACATCATGGAAGAAGTTATCGGTGATATCCGCGATGAGTTTGATGAAGAAGAAAGCTATAATAAGAAACTGGATGATAACAACTATATTTTTGAAGCAAAGACAATGATTCACGATATGTGCAAGGCAATGCGTTTGCCGATGGATACTTTTGATGGAGTAAGAGGTGATAGTGAATCAGTAGGAGGATTAGTTTTGGAATTGGCCGGAGAATTTCCCAAAGTGAATGACGTTATTAATTGCGGTGATTTTGATTTTACCGTTTTAGAATCCGATAGCAATCGGCTCCGGATGGTAAAAGTAACAGTGAATGTAAAATCTTAACGAGAGAATATTTTCTGATGAACAAACAATCTCTTTTTCTGGTGCTTTTTTTGAGTTTGACTAGTTTTCTTTTTTCTTGCAACAGCAGTTACACCTATAAAAAGAAGGGCTATTTCCACATTGATTTTCCCGAAAAAAAATACCAGACATTTGATCAGCCGGGTTATCCTTATACATTTGAATATCCTGTTTATTCCAATGTAATAAAGGATACCACTTTTTTTGATACAAAACCTGAAAACGACTGGTGGATCAATATTGATGTACCCCGTTTTGGCGGACGCATCTACATCAGCTACAAAGAAGTTGAGAAAAATAATTTTGATTCGCTGGTGAATGACGGATTTAAAATGGCTTACAAGCAACACACTGATGTATCAACCGGCATTAATGATAGCGTGATAAGAACGCCAAACGGAGTAGAGGGCATTTATTTTTCATTGGCGGGGAATACGGCAACAGCTAATCAATTTTTCCTGACTGATTCTACAAAACATTTTTTGCGTGGGGCCTTGTACTTTAATGCAGCCCCCAACGAAGATTCACTGGGTATAGTCAATGAATTTTTAAAAAAAGATGTATTGCATCTGATCAATACCCTCAAGTGGAAATAAAACTCCGCAGTGCTTCAATAAAGAGTCGTTAGAAATTTGTTAAAGGGAAAATTCTAATCAAAACAGAAGAAAATTTTCTTCATCCTGTAAGGAAAAAAGCCCTGCTAAATAAGCAGTTTGTACCTTTGGCGAAAATTGTTTTGTGATAGTAATTGATAATGTATTGATCAGCGACGATGTGGTAGAAAAACAATTTGTCTGCGATCTGGGTAAATGTAAAGGGGGCTGCTGTGAAGATGGCGATGCCGGAGCACCCTTAGAAAAAAAAGAGCTGGATATTATTCAGGAAGTGTACGAAAAAGTAAGGCCTTATCTCACCAAGGCTGCAATTGCGGAAGTAGAAAAGAAAGGTAAATATGTGTATGATGATGAGTTTGGTTGGGTGACACCCACACTACCCAGCGATAATGAAATATGTGTTTATGCCTATCGTGAACCCAACGGATTGATAAAATGTGCCTTTGAACAGGCTTATTATGATGGCCTTATTTCCTGGAAAAAACCCATCAGTTGCCATCTTTATCCCATTATTGCCAAACCCGGGAAACATGGAGACTATGAAAGGGTAAATTATTCGCCCCGGGAAAAAATGTGCAGTCCTGCCTGTTTATTAGGGGAGAAATTAAAAATTCCTGTGTACAAATTTTTAAAAGAACCATTGATACGTAAATTCGGAGAAGAGTTTTATGATGCGTTAGACACAGTAGCAAAGGATTATTACGAAGCCAAAGAAAAATAATTTTAATTGTGAAAGAAACCGCAGCCAGTTTTAAAACCGAAAGTGAAGTAAAAGCCGCCGACAGATCTCACCGCAAGACGATCAATTTTAATATGGGCAAATACAATGCTGCGGTGCCACAGGGTAAGCAGCAATTTGCTGAATTGCACCTGGCAAGAGAAAGAGCCAAAAACATTAAGTGGCGTGCTATTGAAACATTGGATCAGCAACTGGAGAGTTTTGAATTGGCTATAAGCAATCGGGGCGCTAAAGTAATATGGGCCGAGGATGCTAAACAAGCACTGGAAGAAATTGGAAAAATTTGCGAAGCCAAAAATTGTAAAACACTGGTGAAGAGCAAGAGTATGGCCACGGAAGAAATTCATCTGAATGATTTTTTGGAAAAAAAAGGCATTGAAAGTATTGAAACTGATCTCGGCGAATATATTCAACAGTTGGCTGGTGAGCCACCTTATCATATTGTTACCCCGGCTATGCATAAAAGCAAAGAGGATATAGCTAATCTCTTTGCGGAAAAATTAGGAACAGATCCCAAACTGACACCTGAACAATTGACACTGGTAGCAAGGGATATCTTACGTGAAAAATATCAACAAGCGGAAATAGGAGTTACCGGCGCCAATTTTATTATCGCAGACATTGGCGGTATTGCTGTTACAGAAAATGAAGGTAATGGAAGGCTGAGTTGTTCTATGCCTAAAACGCATATTGTTGTTGTAGGTATAGAAAAAGTAATTCCTTCTATGACAGACCTGGCCTTGTTTTGGCCATTGCTGGCTACCTATGGTACCGGGCAAAGAATTACTTCTTATAATACAATTGTTACCGGTCCGCGTCAGCCAGGAGAAACAGATGGCCCTGAAGAAATGTATGTGATACTTATGGACAATGGCCGGACTAATATACTGGCCAATGAAAAAGCAAGAGAAAGTTTATACTGTATCAGGTGTGGAGCTTGTCTGAATGCCTGCCCTGTTTATAAAAATATTGGTGGACATACTTATGCTTCTACCTACAGTGGACCTATTGGTGCTGTCATCACACCACATTTGAAAGATATGGGTGAATGGAAGCACCTTAGCCATGCTTCTTCACTTTGCGGAAATTGTACCGAAGTATGTGCTGTGAAAATAAATCTTCACGAGTTGTTATTGGAAAACAGGCATGAAGCGGTAGAAGAAGGCACTGCGGATTTTTCTGAAAAGATGGTTTGGAAAATGTGGAAGCAGGCTATGCTCCGTCGTTCCTGGATGAATATGTCGAATGGAAATACAAAAGGTTGGTTTATCAATAAAGTAGCCAAAGCTTGGACTCAACATCGCGGTAAACTGGAGTTTCCTAAAAAATCGTTTAACCAGCAGTGGAAAGAAAAACACAGCAAATAATTCTTTTGCGGAAGTGCTTATCTACACATCAACCATAACTCCCCGCTTGCATTACATCGCTGATTTTATTGGAAAAGAAATTGCCGGTAAATCATTGGAGCTGACGGCTGATAAAGAGTATTATTTAAAAAGCGGTATTGAAAAAATTAATTATAGTCCTGAAAGAGTCTTATCCGAAGAGTTTTGGTTAAAACCCCACCCTTTATTGTTTGAAAATAAAATTTCAGAACAATCTATTCAATGTTTTGAAGTAAGCGGACAAAAAACGTTTTTTAAATCAGAAGGAGATTTTTCTTTCGATA
>CAMLEX010000149.1 GCA_946479055.1 uncultured Bacteroidota bacterium
CGGTAGCGCTGTACTCGATAAAAATAACTCAGCTGGTTTTGGCGCTAATGCCCTGGTTGCTTTTTATACCAGCACAAACCCTCAGCAGCAACAAAGCATGGCCTACAGTACCGATAAAGGCAGAACCTGGACTAAGTACAAAGGGAATCCGGTAATTAAAAATGAAAAAGATGATGTGGTGCCCGATGATTTCCGGGACCCTAAAGTAATGTGGCATAAGGATACCAAAAAATGGATCATGTCATTGGCTGTAAAAGACCATATCGAGTTTTGGTCATCAGCCAATTTGAAAAACTGGTCTAAAGAAAGTGAGTTTGGACAAAGCCTCGGTGCTCACGGTGGCGTTTGGGAATGCCCCGATCTTTTTAAGTTGAAAGTAGATGGCAGCAGTGATGAAAAATGGGTTCTGCTGGTGAGTATGAATCCCGGTGGACCTAACGGCGGTTCGGCAACGCAATATTTTGTCGGCCATTTTGATGGCAAAGAATTTAAACCAGAAAGCACAGATACCCGCTGGATAGATTACGGAACGGACAATTATGCCGGTGTTACTTATTCTAATACTGGTGACCGCAAAATAGTCATTGGCTGGATGAATAATTGGCAATATGCCCAAATGGTACCAACGCAAGGCTGGCGGGGTGCAATGACTTTGCCCCGTGAACTGACCTTTAAGCAGATAAATGGAAAATTGTTTTTAAGTTCCCTTCCGGTGAAGGAGTTGAAAAAGCTAATAACCCCTATATTCAGCAAAGAAAATTTATCAATTGATAAAGAGCTGAATTTATCTTCAAAATTGAAAGATACCGAAGGAAGGTTTAAGCTGGACATCACTTTTGCTTCCGTAAGTAATTTTTCGATTAACCTTTCTAATGATAAAGGAGAAGAGTTGATAATTGGTTATGAAAAGGCTTCCAACCAGTATTTCATCGACAGGACAAACGCCGGCAAATCTGCTTTTGAAAAAGGTTTCGCCAAACGACATACAGCACCTCGTATTTCAACCTCAGATACCATCGATTTAAGTGTATACATCGATGCCGCATCGGCTGAAGTTTTTGCTGATAATGGCCTGAATGTTTTTACGGATATATTTTTCCTAAACAGCCTGGGATCTAGTTTAAAAATTAAATCAACCCATAATATTGAGGTAAGCAAATTGCAGCTTTCTGAAATAAAATCGATTTGGTAAGGGATCTTAAAACAATAAATAACACAAAGCTTAAGTATAGTCTTAAAGTTGTTCTGTGAAGAGTAGAGATGAAATCCCCTTTACCGGCACTTTCATTGTCCAGCCCTGTATTTTGCAAAAGCGATGTTGTGCGATCGTCCTAAAGGTAAAATTAATCCGATAGAAAACCCCTAATGAGTTCCATACTCTTTAGGGGTTGACATTTAATGGTAAAATTTAATCGTGTTACGATTCAATGTATTATGCATGCACTTCACCTGACAGTTCATAATGGACAGGTGTAATCACTGGCGGCGGAACTTGTGTAACACCAACCTTTTTCAAAATAGGTGCTAAGGTTTCACCAAATTTGTTGAAATGCTCTTCTGATTCCCAAACATCAACTACAACCCAATTATTGCCTTGTTGCCCAGCTACATGGTGAATCAGCCCCAATGGATGTTCCTGTCCCGCTTTGCGCAGTTCGTCCCAAGCCTGATCAAACTGTTTTGCAGTCATTCCGGGAGTGTTGAATTGAACCAATACTTTTTTCATAATTAGTTCGATTTAGATTTGTTAGAAATTTGTTGCAAAAATAAATTTAATCATTTTGTAAAAATTTTCCAAGTGCTTTTTAGTGAGACCAATCTCAAAAAGCATGTCACACAACGTCAGGACCGTTTGTTAGGCGACGTTTAGTTTGCTTTGAACATAGCTGCGAAAGGTCTGTTCCTCTGTTTTGTCAATAAAATACCTTTTGGGGATCACTATCGCCATGATAGTATCAAGATATAGGTAAAATGCCTTGTTACTTTCTTCCAAGGATTTAATTGCATGCCATTGAAACAGGCCTTCTGAATCCTTGTCCTTAAAGGAGAGATGGTCATCCAAAAATTCATAGACCTTCTTTCCGAGGAATGAACCATCGTCTTTAGGGATTGATTTAGATTTAGCAAGGCTGTAATACATAATAATAGAAAAGATAGCAATGTAGAGAAGTGACGAAATTATTAATGTGCCTAGATTCAAGGATGATTTTTCCTTGTTTAGTGAATACTGAAGAATCAAAAGACCCGCCAAACCGATTAGTAGCGTTCTAACAAGGTTTTTCTTCTTGAAATGATAGAGATTAAAGTTCAAATAATCCTGTCGTGTGATCTCAATTTCTAGCTTCATAATGTTTTTTAATGTCGCCTAACGATTGTATTTCTGCTAAAATACACCGCTTACAATAGGAAACAATTTTTTCAACTTCCTCATTTTACGCTACGAAGAAATAAGCAATAATTCAGATTGACGCCGGATCCACGCCACACACAAGCCAACGCTGTGAGACATCGGCTTAGGAAATCTTCGTAGCGGGCACCCGGGAGTTAAGCAGTTTGCCCTGCCAAGTTGCATAAAGCATGTTATACGCCGTGCGGTTATGAATTGTATACGTCTTTAAACTTTAGTATATCCCATACTTTCGACTCATTGTCATTGGGGAAACCGCATTCAGGTACAAAATCATCAGCTTCTTTAAATGTTCCAAAAATTCTGTCCCACCAGGTAATGTCGCCAAAATTATATTTATGAACATCTAATTGATGATGTATCGAATGATGTTCAGGTCTTTGAAGAAAGTATCCCAACCACTTAGGAGTAGAAATATTGGAATGGTAGAAGTATTCGCCAGTTGCTCCAAATAATGATGTCCAGGCACCCGCCAGCGCTGTGCCGCCTAAAACATAATAAATTAAAAAGCCCGTTATGATTGAATCCGCAATAATTTCAATTGGGTGTTTATAAAACGAAGTTAAAAGCTCAATCCTTTTGGGGCTATGATGCATTTGATGGAATATTAGCCAGAAACCATTGGCATGCCTTAGCCTATGCCACCAATAAAAAACGAAGGTACCTATGACCCAGTAAACTAAGCCTTCTACAATAGGATTACTCCAACTGCCAACATGAAATAATGATTGATCTCTGAAGTATTTATTCCAGGTGATTCCACTTAAGCCTATTAAAAGAAACTGTACAAGATTAATCGCAATTGGAAGCCGGCAATTCCCTGCCCGGGAATTTTCTTTCTAAAACAAGGAAAAGTAAAGTGCTAATGCAGATTAGTGAGCCAGGTAACAATTGTTCAAAGTAAGGTCTGAAGTATTCTATTATTAGATTCATAGATTATAATGCTTTTTCAAAGGCGGTATATAGCACAATATACTCCACGCCTGGTACATTTTAAACTTGACTGACAGTGGTCATTTGTGCCTGAATACAAATAATAAATAAAATACCAGTAGCTGTATGAGGTAGTCTAAAGTTGTTCGGTCGGTGAAAAAACACCAATCTCGGCGTTCGGCGTGTTATTTTTTGGGGAAAACAACGAGGGCAAAAAAATTATTTTAAGCCTTTAATTCTTATTTGTCTTACCACCCAAAGCCAGATAATTGCCATAAGGATGAGTATTATTAATGACGGTTTCAATAATGAAAATATATTTTCATTATTAAAAAAAGTAATTATTAGCATATAAACGCTAATTATAGCAGTAGTTATTAGTGAATATTTTAGGCCTACTTTTATATTGTTTTTATTGAATACAAGGATTTCTTTCCCAGCTTTTCTTCCCAGAAGATATGCTGAAATAAAAAGAATAAAGTAAGATAGAAGTACCTCTAATCGTAAGTGATCGCTAATGTAAAATAAAATTCCATTGGCAAAATCACCTTTTGTTTCCTGCATCATCGAATATAATTCTGTAATACATGTAACAACTAGCATTGCCTTAATTGTCTGTCTGCTGCCTATTTTCTCTGAAATTTGAGTATTCATATAATTACCGCTAACACATGGGTATTTATGCCAAAGCAGAAGTCAATAGTTAACCAAATAGTTTTGAGAAGAAACCTTTCTTCTCTGTCTTTTCAATACCCCAAATTAACTCGTCATTACATTTTATTGCTTTCTCTAAGTTAGGGCCAAACTTGCCCCAGGCAAAACCTGATTTATTTGGTTTGTCTCTCAAGTCTGCAACGACAAAATTGTCTCTAAGTGTCAAAGCAAAATTTTTAAGTACAGGGTCCTTGGAATTTCTTGCTTCAGTGATTTCGATAAATCCATTGTTGATTTTCCAAATGTCAAAGACTGTCTTTTCGTGAATGATATTGAGATTTGAGTTTTCCATGTTCTTACCGTACTCATCAATATGTTGTATGAACTGTGAAAGATTGTCTGAATGTTTTACAATAACTGCCGGATCGTGGCAAACATAAAATACATTTCCCCAACTACCTTTTGTGTCAACATCTAAAATCCAAAAATTACCAAAGCCATCATGTCCAAGTTGAACAGAGTAGGGGAAGATATTGTCAAAGCCAAATTGTCCAACACCATCAAATGTTATTTCGTCAATGCCGTAAAATTCAAAGCCTTTTGTAAACTTTAAAAGTTCTCGTACATCATTTGGAATTTCTCCTGTTGGAAGCCCTTTTGCAAGATTGTCAATTTCATTATCTGTCAAACCTGGCAGCAATTCAATTTTATATTCGTCTCCGTCTTCGGAAACATAAACCTCATTTAAGAGTGACTTTAATTGTTCAGTGATTGTCATATAGTGGGATGTCGGTATGCTTGCCTACAACGGTTCACAGCTTGCTGTCAGTAGCGGCATTCTGTGTTCCGTCAGCTTAAATTTAGTATTAAAGATGAATTGTGTTCTATTGTTTAGCATTTATTCTTCAGCCGCTATTGCAGCAAGCTGATGTTAGCCGCTTTCACTGTTTCGGTAAACTTTTCTGCAACGATGTAAGGTTGCCCAAAGTTGTAGTTGTCTGGGCTAATGTCAGGATTTCCAAATAACAAAACGGAATGTTCATTCGTTACGTCAGTAGTCTCGACAATTGCGAAAGTCAACTTGTGTTTGTCGAAAACTGGCTTGTAGCTTTCCAATAGCCTTGCTGGTATTTCAATAGTTGCACCTTCTGTCGTTGAAAGTCGGTCTGGAACGCTATTAAACAACCAATGAAAGTCAACCCAGTTACCGCAAGCCTTATCATGCACAATGAACAAGTCACCCAAGAGTTCTGCAACGTTCACATCAGAACCTTTTAATGTCAAGAAATGAGAACTCTCGTAATTCCAAAGTACTGGATGGTCACTATATAGATTGATGCGATTATAAGGTCGCTTAAATTCGTGTAGTCTATTCGAGGTTGTATAAGCAATCCCTTCGCAATAAATTTCACAATGAAACTTCGTAGTTTCTTCCACGGAATACTGTATGTCGAAAATGAGCCTTAAGTCGAACTCCCGTTGTCTTGCAACGACTTCTTTGACAGCAATGTGTCCGTCTTGAAGGAACTCTTCGGAATTGGTAATCTCAATTAGTCTCTCTAACATTTAGGAGGTTTGTTTTGATTGCGGCCGAACGATTGTATTTCCGCTAAAATACGCTACTTCCAATAGCAAACAATTTTTCCAACTTCCTCTTTTTATACAACTTAACAAAAAAAGCGCTACTGTGAGTGAGTAGCGCAAATACAAATAAGCTTAATGTTAAACTCCGTACAACTAAGAGTTCATCGTTGGCCCTTCGGGCCCGACGAGCTCTTAGTTGTTGTGTGCCATTTTACTCCTCAAAGGAAAAGGGTTCCATTTCTTGATTAAAAATAAAATAGTCAGACAAATGCGAACCAATCATGTGGCAAATTTTCTCGTGGGTAAGTTCATCAATGTCGTTAACCTTGTTTATTTTGAGATTTCTCAGTGGGTTGGAATTTTTTACAGATTTTGGATGATAAATGTATGCACAATAATCAGGAGAAAGAGGGAAATAGATTTCGCTTTCAACTGGGATTGTCCACTGGTAATCATCATTAAGCTCGTTTGGATCCTCTTGGGGATCAATAATAGCTGGGTTGTCGCTAGTGAACCATCCTCTATTCCCATAATCTTTCAGAATTACAAAATTGAAATTCCTAAAAACGCTTACGAAAAAATTCATGATGTGGCCTGTGACATAATTTAAATGGGTTTCTTCAGGTATGTTGCTAAGAGAGATATTTATAATTGGCAACTCTTCGGGTTTGTACATTGTAATTTCTCTCAAAAAGGCGTCCCTTAATATTGGTGTGTCTAAGTAACGCTGAAACAACTCACGATAGGGTTTGGCTCTACACATGAGATTCGGAATATAGTGGCATAAAATATCCCTGTGTCGTGGTGTAAGTTGCTTTTGCCGATTAATTGTATTTAAAACCTTTTGATATTCATTTTCAATTATAACACTTTTATGTTCAAAGTGCCGTCTTTCTTCAATTGACTCAAAAAATGGTAAGTCAAAAACATTTGTCTCCTTTGTGAAGTTTTCAATTAATACATAGTCCGTGAATTTTTTTGATTTGTCCCACACTGATATATACCACTTCTCATCTTTAAAATAGCCGAACTGCCGTAGGTAAACTTGAGAAACTCTATGTTGTCCTTGATATTTCGGATGCTTCATAAAAATGGCACACAACAATTGTATTACCGCTAAAATACGCTACTTCCTATACCAAACAATTTTTTAACTTCCTCTTTTTATGCTACTTAACAAATAAAACGCTACTGTAGCAGAGAAGCATAAATACAATTCAGGACAAATAATTTTCAGTAAGGTCTTTATTGCTGTGTTATGTCCCGTTTATTATTTTACCTCAAACACTTCCCTCAATCTTATATCCATACTGGAACTCCCGATCATAACCCGGAATTTACCGGGTTCAATCACTTCTTTCATATTCACATCCAGCATCGTCAGCATTTCCGGAGTAATAATAATTGTATATCTTTTTCTTCACGTGGCTCAAGGCTTATTCTTTGAAAACCTTTTTAATTCTTTGACAGGTCTTGCTACAGAAGCCAGTTCACGTACGGTTCTGTGAGGAGTATGGGATTACTCTCCCCTTGCTTACTCGCCTTTCTGCTGCCCTTCTTTCTTTTTATTTGTCAGTCCAGGTCCGGAATATTCAAATCTATATGTTATCCATTCGCCAGGTTTAATTTTTTGTGATATAGAAAATAGGAGCAACTCAGGAAAAATAGTGCCTGAAATGGAAACAACAAACTAGTAAAAGACTGACCCGTGGTTATTTGAGAATAAATAGCTCCTATAATATCATATGTAAGTCCTGCATAAGCCCACTCTTTGATGCGTGGATATCCGGGACTAGCAATTGCAATAAGCCCAAGAATCCGGGCAACACCAAAGAAGGGAGCCAGATAGGCAGGATATCCGAGATGCGTAAATGGTTCCACTGAGGCAGGATGTGATATAATCCCCAGGATTGAGCCAATGCCCAGGGCCGGAATTAAAATGCCAGTGCAAATCCAATAATATATATTTACTTTTTTCATTGCCGTTATTTATTAGGGTCATAACTAATCATCCATTGTATGGCAAACTTGTCCGTAAGCATACCAACATAAGCACCCCAAAAAGCCTTGTTCATTGCCATTGTGATTTGCCCGCCTTGAGAAAGTGCGTTGAAAATTTTGTCTGCTTCTTTTTCAGAGTCAGTGCTTACTGTGAGAGTAAAATTAGTACCAACGTTCAATGTTTGACCCATGGATTCTAATGCGTCTGATGCCAATAAATGATTGTTGTTGCCGATTGGAAGTGATAGGTGCATTATTTTTTGCTGGTCAACTTCTGCAATTTTGTCTCCACCAGGCATGTCTTTAAATCTTTGGATAATGTTGAATTCACCTCCGAAAACTGATTTATAAAAAATCATTGCCTTTTCAGTGTCGCCGGTAAAGTTTAAATAAGGATTAATTGTTATCATTTTTATTAGTTTTTATTGTTACAGTACAAAAATATGTACGGTAATGGAGTTTTATATTATGTAAATGCGACAAAGCAACATGGTGATCGCGACAACCAACTTTCATAAATTTACCCTATGAAAGAAATCTCCATTATTATCCCTCATAAAGCCCTTATATCCTCTGTTGAAGATGCCAGGTATATGTTTTCAAAAGTAAACGAGTATCTCAGTCAGCAAGGCAGGGAAACTATGTTCAATATTAAATTAGTTGGGCTGACCAGGGAAGTTAGCTTGGGCAATGGGCAATATGTGATAAAAACAGATGCCGTAATACAAGATGTCCTAAAACCTGATTTGATAATAATTCCATCAATAAATGAAGAAATTATCCCTCTTCTGATTTTTAATTTAAGATTCAATCCCTGGATTATTCAAAATTATCTTCAGGGTTCAGAAATTGCGAGCCTTTGTACCGGATCTTTTCTATTGGCTTCAACAGGATTATTAAAGGAAAATTACTGTGCAACGCATTGGCAATATGCCAATGAATTCAGAGCCACTTTTCCCGGTCTTAAACTGGTGGACGATAAGGTAATCACAGAAAAGAATGGGATTTATACCAGCGGTGGATCTACCTCATACTGGAATTTGCTTTTACATCTTGTTGAAAAATATACAGACAAAGCAACCGCTGTATGGGCATCAAAATATTTTGCCTTAGATATAAGTAGAAACAGTCAATCGCAATTTGCCATTTTTAACGGACAAAAAGAGCATAACGATAAGGAAGTTCTGATGATCCAGGAATTTGTAGAATTGAATTATGCAGAAAAACTGATTGTTGAAACTTTAGCAAATCGGGTAAACATAGGCAGAAGAACTTTTGAAAGAAGATTCAGAAAGGCAACCAACAATTCCATTGTTGAATATATTCAAAGGGTGAAAATAGAAGTCGCAAAGAAGCAACTGGAAGCTGGTCGAAAAACCGTAAACGAAGTAATGTTTGATGTGGGATATACAGATATAAATGCTTTCCGGGAAGTATTTTATAAAATCACAGGATTGACACCTATTGAGTATAGAAATAAGTATAATAATAAGTCAATGAAAAATTGAAAGTCTGTGAGTGGAGCGCTGTGATTTCGCAGAATGTAGCTCACAGGGTTGCAGGTAACGATTGTATTTGTACTAAAATACGCCACTTCCAATACCAACGCAATTTTTCCAACTTATTCTTTTGAGGCTACTTAGCTAAAAACTCGCCATTATCCCTGAGTAGCAAACTACAACACAGTGGACAGATAATTTAAGCGGGTCTTGAT
>CAMLEX010000150.1 GCA_946479055.1 uncultured Bacteroidota bacterium
CCGCAGCAAATTTTAATTAACTTTACTACAAACAAATACTATGGAAGTAATTACAATCTTAAAGGATGAAACAAATAACAGACGACTAATGCAGATTGACCTCAATGAACTGGCAAAAGATAAAGAATTGCTTGAAGATATCTATGATATAATTGCAATTGAACTTCGCAAGGATGAGGAAACGATTCCGTGGGAAGATGTTAAGAAACAGCTAAAGGCAGAGGGCAAACTTTAATTATGTATCAAATCACATTCAAAAAATCTGCACTGAAAGAGCTGTCTGATATATCCAAACCTTACAATCAGAATATTGCAATAGCTATTGACAAATTAGCCGAAAATCCAAGACCCGATGGTGTAAAAAAATTAAAAGGCGAAGAAAATGCATATCGCATCAGGATTGGTGATTATCGCGTTATTTACATCATTGAAGATGTTATTAAAATTGTAGAAATTCAGCGCATCCGTCATCGTAAAGATTCTTATAAATAAATCGAAGTTCACTTCGATAATGCTCAATAGCGAACAGAAAGTTGAAGACTGCGACCCTTCGCTTTGCTCTGGGCAGGCTACGCAGACGATGATCCTTCGTTTTACTCAGGACAGCACAACATTTGGCTAAATAAAAAATACTATTCTGCTACACGTTCTTTTGAAGTTGGTGATGCCACATCATCCACCCAAAGTTTTTCATATTCAGGTTTCCACGGATGTTTCCAACGTTTATGACTCCATAAATAAAGCTCGGGCTGAAGACGGATATTTTCTTCGAGGTGACGAACATATCTTCTGATCAATTCTCCATCGGGTAATGATTTCGGATCATCAGCCAAAAGAAAATAATCAAAATGATAATGCCCTCTTTTGATGCGGGTAGTAGTCATCATCACCACGGGTATGCCCTGGCCGCGGGCAAATTTTTCGGGACCTTTTACAAACCCGGCAGGTTTATTTAAAAAATTCAGCCAGTATGCATTGTCAGCAAATACAGGTCGCTGATCAGCTCCGAGAGCAAGCAGGTATTGCTTTTTTCGCCAGGGAATGATAGCGCGGGCCATATCTGAACTTGGCAATAAAGGGTTACCCCACTTGCCTCTTACATATAGTACCAGCCTGTTCATGATCTTATTGCTCTGTGGCAAATAAACGGTTAAGAAAGTATACGGCTGGTTGATGCCTGTATGTATGGTCATTAATTCCCAATTAAAAAAATGCCCGAGGTTTACTTGTACGGATTTCCCGGTTGCATGCAGTTGATGAAAGACTTCAAAATTTGCAGTTGCCATTTTGTTGAGTGTTCGCTTACCTGCAGAAAGTATTTTAAGTGTTTCTGCCCAGTGATCAACAAAATTCCGATAGAACTTTTTTGCAATTTTTTTTCTTTCCTGTTCCGTTTTATCCGGAAATGCCTGCAATAAATTGGCCATCACTACTTCCTTGCGATACCCGAAAACCGAATACAATAAAAAAGCAATAACATCGGAAAGCAAATACAATACCCGCATCGGGAGTATAGAAAAAATGTACAATAATCCAAAAACAATATAATACATCATTTATAAAATTCAGGCGCAAGATAATTCTTAAAGCAGTTACCGGTAAAAACATCATACCTTTCTTTAACAAAAAAAGCTGTTATGCTTACCGGAAAAATCTTACTCCCTGTATTTCTCCTGCTTACCAGTCTTATTTCTGCTCAAACAAGACCCAATATCATTTATATCATGGCCGATGACCTGGGTTATGCAGATCTGAGTTGCTATGGCCGCAAAGATTACGAGACGCCAAATCTTGATAAACTGGCATCGCAGGGGATAAAGTTCACCAACGCTTATGCAGGTGCGCCGCTTTGTACGCCTACCCGAACATCATTTATGACAGGCCGCTATCCTGCCCGTACACCGGTGGGTCTTATCGAACCACTTACCGGTTCAAAACAAGACAGTGCGATCGGCTTAACGCCTGATTATACTTCCCTTCCTTCATTGCTTAAAAAAAGCGGATATGCTACTTTTCTTGTTGGCAAATGGCATTTAGGTTTTTTGCCTGCATTCAGTCCCAACAAAAATGGCTTTGATGAATTCTTTGGTTTACATGGTGGTGCCATTGACTATATTTCTCATACTGATCCATCCGGTGATAATGACTTTTATGAAAATAAAAGTCCTGTAATGAAAGATGGATATATGACAGATCTTTTAATGAAAAAAACCGTTGAAATTATTCAACAGGATCATAGGAAACCATTTTTTTTATGTGTCATGTTCAATGCCCCTCACTGGCCCTGGCAGGTTCCCGGTGATAGCATTTATCCACACACAGTTGAAAAATGGAGAATGGGCGGCTCACCGCAAGTATATGCCCGGATGATGAAGAGCATGGATGATGCTATCGGGGCAATACTGAAAACACTGGATGAAAAAAAATTATCAAACAAAACGGTTGTAATTTTTACAAGCGATAATGGCGGCGAGAGATTTTCTGATATGGGAGAATTGAGCGGAAGAAAAGCTCTTTTAAGAGAAGGCGGAATAAAAGTACCTGCATTCATACGATGGCCGGGAAAGATCGCTGCCAATTCCTCTACTCAACAAGTTGCTATCACTATGGATTGGACAGCTACAATACTTGCACTGGCCAACGCAAAACCTGATCCCAACTTTCCTTTAGATGGAATTGACCTGATGCCGGTTTGCAAGGGCGAAAAGAGTCTTGCTACAAGGACATTATACTGGCGGATGTTTCAGCGCAACCGGCAAAAAGCCATCCGTGATGGCAATTGGAAATATCTGAAAGATGAAAAAGGGGAATACTTGTTTGATCTTGTAACCGATGCAAGTGAGAAAAATGATTTAAAAGGAAAAGAAAAGAAAATATTTGAACAACTGAAACAGAAATACAGTGAGTGGGAAAAAACTGTTTTAGAGCCGCTGCCTTTAGCAAATTAATTTTCCCATATTGCTACTTCTTCTTTTACGTCGTTTGGCTACTCCTAATCCGGAAACAAGGTCTTATCAATGTTAGGAATAATGCGCAACGCATTTTTATAATAGATTTTTTTCAAAATCGCATCCGGCAATCCCATACCATACATGGCCCAGAACGCATGATACTTTTTATGATAAGGAAAATATTCATCTTCAGATTCCAGCACACGGAAATACGTAGCATACTCTTCGGGAACCCAACTGTCCTTACCAAACAATATCCTGTCCTGGTATTTGGTAAAAAATTGTTTGGCCATTCTAGGTTGACGTCCCAGCTCTGCTATCACAGCGCCGAATTCAACAACCACATTCGGCATTTCATCCAATAACTTTCCAAGCTTTGCAAGATCGTTTGGATACCATCCAAAATGAGCGGCTATAAAAGTTGTGTTAGGATGTTTTTTAAATAAGCGGTGTTGTTCTTCAATCAATGTTTCCCAGGAAGCCGGGTGCGCATCATCTTTTTTACGGTT
Source organism: uncultured Bacteroidota bacterium (assembly GCA_946479055.1). The sequence continues at coordinate 3,461 of CAMLEX010000150.1, forward strand.
AGGATGCGTAGCCAATTCCAGCCAGCGTTCATTGTTTTCATCCATCGGATCCCAGAATGGTTTGGGATCGGCGGTATGGATCAACACGGGGATTTTTAATTCTCCTGCTTTTTTCCAGACAGCATCAAGTCTTGCATCATCAACAGTAACTCTTTTACCGCTAATATCGTTGACTGAGAAACCAAGGCTTTTATAAATCTTTAACCCATTGGCCCCATTTTTTACATCTTCTTCCAGTTGCTGAGCCGCTTTTTCACCCCAGCCTTCTTCTCCTACTCTTTTAAAATCAACATTGGCGAATACAATAAACCGCTTGGGAAAATTCTGTTTGATATTAGCAACTGATTTTTTTATCCGCTCCCCGCTTTCGCCGCTAAGGTTCACCATTACTTTCATATTCAGCTTATCCATATCGCTGATCAATGTACCAAGGTCCATATCCGGCATACCGAATTGATGATTGTGTACATCAATAAAAGGAAATTTCGCTTTTGCCAGTTTATGCTCCGGCACAACTAAAGTGGATGGTGGATTATACTTTTCAAAATCCATTTTCTCATTTGAACCGTTTGCCACATTTGTTTGGGCGCATGCATTAAAAGCGGTTCCGATAAAAAGAAAAAAGAAATACTTTTTCATCATACTTATTTGTATTGGATGTTCAAGATAACGGAAATGCAAGTAAATCGTTCACCGGTTATCAAAATTTTACCTGATCATTCATTTGATTAGAAAAATTTTGATCTCTTTCACAATTCATGAACTGTTTATCTCAATTCATGTATTCCCGGCTGTAATGGTTAATGTCCGCATTGCATTTTTGCGCACCTAAATCATTAATCATTATTCCTTAATCAACTTTATGCAAAAGATCTTTACTCTATGCGTTTTCATTTTTCAAAGCATCTTGCTTTTCGCAGGCGCACCCACTGTACCTTCCAGCAGTTTTGTTTTCAGCAGTATTGACGGAAATAAATTCTCTGTGAAATTCACATCAGGCAATGGTTCTTCCCGTATTGTAGTGATGAAAGCCGGTAGTCCAATAACCGGATTGCCGGTTAACGGAACTGACTATTCATCCAACCTGAATTTCGGTACTCCTGCTACTGCTTTTATTTCGTCCGATCAGTTTGTTGTGTACAAAGGATCATCCAATACTTTTACTGTTACCAATCTTTTACCGCATACTACTTATTATCTCAGCGTATTTGAATACAACAGTGCAGCCGGAACAGAATACCTGATGACAGCCCTGACCGGCAATCAATCTACCGTTACCACGCCTGTTACACAAACGCATACAGTTACTTTTTCGAATATAACCGGCAATTCTGTAAAGCTGAACTGGATCAATGGCAATGGTGAAGGCAGACTGATATTGGCAAGAAAAGGCGCTCCTGTAAATACAACTCCGTCAGACCTAGTAGACTATAGTGCATCATCAGATTTCGGATCCGGCAATGTTTTGAACGGAGATAATTATGTTGTTTATAAAAATATAGGCAATACCGTTACGATCAATAATCTGGAGCCCAATACAGTTTATCATTTTGCATTTTTTGAAAAGAATGGAAGCTCTTCACCCGTCTATCTTCGTCCCGCAGCTACTGCTAGTATGACTACCAATACAGGGCCTACCGTCGCTACACAGAGTTTTATTTTCAGCAGCCAGGAAGGAAACAGGTTTACGGTAAGTTGCTCAAGAGGGAATGGAAGTAAACGATTGTATATTGTTCGCAAAGGAGCCCCTGTTGCAGCCGTACCGGTGAATGGCGTTAGTTATACTGCCAATGCATCTTTTGGTTCAGGGTATGAAATTGCCCCGGGTGAATTTGTATTTAATAGTTCATCAGAAGTGGCAGTGATATTAACTAATCTTGATCCTGCAAGTACTTATCATTTTCGCTCTTTTGAATTTGATTCAGATATATCGGGCAACACTTATTATCTTACCAGCAATCCAGCATCAGGCAGTTATAGTACAGCTTCTTCACCTGCGCCGGCCAGCAATATCACCTTCTCAAACGTTACCGGCAGTTCCATGCTTATTAAATATAATGCAGGTAGTGGCGGATACAGGATGGTGATCATTAAAGAAAGTTCAGCTGTTGATGCAGTGCCAGTAGACCTGATCCGTTATACCGGCAATGGAAATTTTGGCAGCGGTCAGCAAATAACGCCAGGCAATTTTGTAGTAAATGGTGGAGCTAATGGCACACAAATAAGTGTTCTCAATCTACGGGCGGGATTTACCTATCATATAGCCGTATACGAATTCAGCGGTAACAACTATCCTGTTTACGCTGCAACAGCCGCTACTGCAAGTATCACAATGCCCGCTGAACCAACTACACCATCCATTTCTTTCAGTGCAAGTTCTATGGAAGGAAATTCATTCCGTCCATTCTGGAATAATGGCGATGGGACAAGAAGAATTGTAATTGCAAGAAAAGGTGCTGCCGTAATAGCAACACCTTCTGATGGTACCAGCTACACTGCTAATGCAAATTTTGGACAAGGAACACAAATCAACAGCGGTCAGTATATCGTTTATGATGGTATCAATTCTAATTTTGAACTTAAGAATCTGGAACCTGGTTCTACTTATCATCTTGCCATTTTTGAATATAACCTTTCAGGGGTAACACCGGATTATTTAACATCCACATGGCTTACCGGAAATGCTACTACCGTTTCGGCTCCAACTCAACAATTAACTAATGTAACCACTACAGCCATACAGACGACACAGGCAACATTTAATTTCGCTGCCGGCAATGGCAATGGCAGAATATTTATCATGCGGGAAGGTGCTGCGGTAAATACTGATCCTTCAGATCTTATTTCTTATAGCTACAGTAATATGTTTGGAATTGTAGAAATAGGAACGGGCAATTATATAATTCAGAAAACGACAGCCACTACTAATTTTACTGTAACAGGCCTAACGGCAAATACACAATATCATGTTGCTGCCTATGAATATAATGGTTCTGCCGGACCTGTATTTACTCGTCCTGCATTTACAATGAATTTTACAACGGCTGCGGGATCAGGAGTTGTAGCGCCAACCGTGCCTGCCTCAGCCCCTGTATTTAACAATGTGGAAGGAAATGGAATCACTTTCAATTGGAACGAAGGCAATGGATCAAACCGCATAGTAGTTGCAAGAGCAGGAGCTCCCGTTGCATTTCAACCTGCAAATGCTTCTGCTTATACAGCAAATGCTGCGTTTGGTAGTGGGACAGATGTTGGCAGCAGTGAGTATGTTGTTTATAATGGAAGCGCCGGGTCTTTTACACTCACAAATATTTTACCATCTACAACTTATCATTTCGCCGTATATGAGTATAATGGTACCGGAATCAATACCCGCTATCTTACCAGCAGCTATTTATCAGCCAATGCATCTACGCTTGCTGCACCCGTAACAGGAAGCAGCGATCTTATCAGTTCTTTCACTAACAATAGCATTATGTTGAACTGGCAGAATGGAAGTGGTACTAAACGAATGGTGGTAGTGAAAGAAGATGAAGTAGTTTCTTCACTCCCCGTTGATCTTAGTGTTTATCCGGCCAACGCAATTTTCGGTAGTGGTGCGCAGATCGGTACCGGCGAATATGTTGTATATGCAGGTGCAGGTAATTCTGTAACCGTTACAGGTTTAACCGCCAGCAAAACTTATCATTTCAGCATATTTGAATACAATGGAACTACAGGTCCTGTTTACAATACAACACAACTGCTGAGAGGCAGTGCTACTACTTCTGTTGCTTTACCAGTTACCTGGTTATATTTTAAAGGCAGTGAGGAAAACAATTCGGTAAAACTGGAATGGGAAACCGTTGCCGAATTGAATAGCGCTTACTTTGTAGTAGAGAAAAATATAAACAGTGCAGGCTTCAAATCATTGGATACGATCAATGCCGCAGGTAATAGTTCAGTGAATCAACATTACAGGTATACAGATGCCACTATAACAGAAGGTGATATTCATTACAGGCTAAAACAAGTAGATATTGATGGCAGGTTTGACTACTCACAGGTTATCACCCTTCGTTTGGCAAATGATAATAAACCTGGATTTACTTTATTTCCTAATCCTGCTTCTTCATCGGTTAAAATCAATATAAATAATAATAGAAATACTGCTTCATTACTGATCTACGATATCAATGGAAGGTTATTGCAACAACAATCCGTAAACAATAATAGCCTGGTAAATATTGATAAATTAAAACAAGGCATCTACTATTTTGTTTTACAGGACGGCGCCGACAGGTATACTAAAAAATTGATCAAACAATAGGACGGTTTATTCAATCATCAATGGGCTTGTATCGTTCCGGTACAAGCCCTTTTTCTGGCTAAGTTTTATTTTGGGGCTGAGGTAAGCCTCTTCTCCATTAGACTTAGTCAATATCTAGGCCTTTGTGTATTCTTTGGGTATTCCCCTTTGCGTATTCTTCGCGGTAAAAAAAATAATGGCAAAGAAAGAATACAAAGTTTTTCGCAAAGTCGCGAAGGAATTGATAACCTTTTATAGACCCTCAAACACAATTTCTTTTGCCATCCGCAAAACTTTTCCTGAACTTTATAATTCCTTTTATTTTTTCACTCAAACACTCTGCAATGAAAATGCAACAATTCTTTTTTACAAGTCTTTTAATGGCTACCGTATTTTTTTCTTCCTGTAATAATGAGGATAAAAAAACCGAAACAGGCACAAAAGAAACAGAAATGAAAGAACCAAAGCTGAAAGAAGATAATGTAAGCTACACAGGTGATGGTATCACCATGAATGGTTTTGTTGTATATGATGAAAATAAAGAAGGCACCAGGCCTGCTGTGCTTGTTATACATGAGTGGTGGGGACTGAATGACTATGCAAAAAGGCGTGCAAGGCAATTGGCTGAACTAGGTTATATCGCTATGGCAGTAGATATGTATGGCAATGGGAAAACGGCTGACAATCCCGACTCGGCAGGAAAGTATGCAACTCCATTTTACAAGGACCCGCAAATGACCAAAGCAAGATTTGATGCTGCATTAGAAAAATTAAAAACCTATTCGCAAACAGATGGCAATAAAATAGCGGCGATCGGTTATTGCTTTGGCGGGGCGCAGGTATTGAACCTGGCGAGATTGGGAGAAGACCTGAAAGGCGTTGTAAGCTTTCATGGCAATCTTTTAGGCGTTCCTCTTGATAAAAATAAATTGAAAGCGGATATTTTAGTTTGTCATGGCGCTGCTGATCCTTTTGTTCCGCAAAAAGAAGCGGATCTGTTCAAACAGCAGATGGACTCAGCCGGAGCAAAATATACATTCAAAGCATACGAGGGTGCTGTACATGCTTTTACCAATCCTGATGCGACCGCTATGGGCGAGAAATTCAAAATACCGATCAAATATAATGCGGCTGCAGACTCCGCATCATGGAATGATATGAAAGAGTTTTTTGGAAAAATATTCTAAATAAAAATTTGAGCTTCCATATTAAGCCGGGAACTTTCAACCAGTTCCCGGTTTTTTATTTAATTTCATCTGGGCATTTATTATTAATCAATTGACAGATGTTATTCGTCATGAACTTTTCTTCGCTTTCCTGAAATAATAGCTCGAAAATTTTATGACTCATTTCAGTACTACTAAAACCATCAAACATGCCAGTTCTTGTTATTATTGTCATAATCGCACTGATTACTATATGGCTAACCAGTCTGTATAATGGCCTTGTAAAACTTCGTAACCGGAGACAAAATGCTTTTGCAGATATTGATGTGCAATTGCGGCA
>CAMLEX010000151.1 GCA_946479055.1 uncultured Bacteroidota bacterium
CCAAGGGCTGTTCTGTTTTTACTGTTGCTTTTTCTTGTTGTTGCAGGGCTCTATTTTGCAAAGTCTTTTTTAATACCCGTTTGTTTTGGTGCATTACTAGCCATGCTTTTCTTACCTCTTAGCCGCTGGTTTGAAAGAAAAAAAATACCGAAAGGACTTGCTATACTTTTTTGCATATTGGTATTTCTAAGCATCATTACAATAATTATCCTGGTGATAAGTTGGCAGGTTACTGATCTTACCAGGGAGGTAAGTGATATTGAAAACAGGGTAAGACAAATGGTGGCCGAGATTGAACAATTTATCACCAACCATTTTGGGATACCGGTGAAGCAACAGGAAAAATTATGGCAGCAGCAGACACAAAATAGCGCCGCCAATAGTTTTTTATCCAATATAGGATCCACCCTTGTGGGCTTGCTGGTTGATTTTATTTTGTGCCTGGTTTACATTTTTCTTTTCATGTACTATCGCATAAGAATCAAAAAATTTGTTCTGCAACTGATATCAAACCGGCAGAAAGAAAATGCACAACAGGTCATTCACGATATCCAAAAAGTAACGCAACAATATTTAACGGGTATTGGCTGGATGATCCTTTGCCTTTGGGTTATGTATAGTATCGGTTTTTCGATAGTGGGAGTGAAATATGCGGTGTTCTTTGCTATCCTTTGCGGGCTGCTGGAGATCGTTCCGTTTATCGGAAACTTCACCGGAAACATGCTTGCCATATTAATGGTCATTATCCAGGGAGGCGGCACAGGCATGATACTCGCTGTTCTTGCAACTTATGCTATTGTTCAATTTTTACAAACTTATCTTTTGGAACCGCTGGTAGTAGGCGCTGAAGTAAACATCAATCCTTTATTTACTATTATTGTTCTTGTGCTGGGAGAATTGATCTGGGGCATACCCGGTCTGATGCTCGCCATTCCTTTACTGGGTGTAGTAAAGATCATCTGCGATCATATTGAACCGCTGAAGCCATACGGTTTTTTAATAGGGTATGATAGAAAAAAGAAACGGGTATTAATACAAAATAAATAACCTGGATTGTTTCCACCGGTCACCGGTTCTTTTTCCCTATGTCTGGTCCATGGACCCGGAGCAAATTGAAAAAATGTCAAATCATAAGGGACGAGTTGCCTCTGCTTATCATCCACGCAGTGAGAATCTTTTAAAACAGGGAACACCTGCTAAAAGATCATCTTAATTCAAAAGCTTGTTGATCCCCTCGTTGAAATCATGTAAATCAAAAGGCTTTTCAAAAAACAGGTCGGCCCCGTTTTCCAGGGCGGCCTCCCGGGCAAGACCAAAACCGGAGATCATAATGATCTTAAGCGAAGGATATCTTTGTTTGAGATAGACGATAAAATCAAGCCCATACCCATCCGGCAGTTTATTATCCAATATCATCGCAAGCGGCTGTTGGCTCTTAAAGTATTTATCAGCCGATAAAAGATCTTTTACATAATCCAGCTCGAACCGGCTTTCATGAAGAACCAGATCCAGCACTAAGCCCATCTGACCATCGTCGTCAACAACCAGGATCTTATTGTTAGTTGAAAGTTTCTGTTTGTTTGTCTTTGCCATACCTTTTTTGGATTAATGATTACCGCGCCCATTACATTTAGCCAATACCTGTATAAAACTCCTGCAAATTACCTGCCTTCCGCCTCTCAGCCAAAGCTTTTTGTGTTAACGGCGTCAATGTGAAAAAAATAATATACTTACTTAACGCACCAGGGCAAGAGTATTTATTTCTTAATTCTATCTCCCGCAGATTCCAATTTGCCGGAAACAGGCACCAATTCTCCAACCTTTCCTAATCCCTTTGGCGGCATATTATTGTATATGCATTCATACTCACCGGCATGCACTTTATAGGTTTCGTGCCAGATGCCCACATCGCCATTGCTTTTTATTTTGGTATTAAATTCTTTCCACGCAGGATAGTGCAACCCGTTTCTGTCTTTAGCGTATGCTTCAAGGTTTTCAAAAGATCGCCAATACTGAACAATAGTTCCAAAACTGAATTCGGCCCCGAGAAATCCTGTTTCACTGCTGTTTTTTGCTTTAAGCTCATCCAGCATTCGCGGCATGGCCCTCGCTACAGGCAACCATTTGTGTACTTTCCAGAATTTATTGATGCGCATACCAATAAGGAAGACAACAAAATCACCTTCCAACTTTACTGTCATACGCTGGTTGATTGTTTTTGGCATAAACAAAAATTTTTAAGACCATAATAAATTACTAAAATGAAATTAGAATTTTTCTAACTGCCCGGTTCCTGAACTTGTAAATTTTTTCCGCCTTTGTTGGTTTAGTTTTTTGCACGCCGTGGCCGGTGTTTTCTTCCACCGGCCACACGAACTAAAAACTGTCTTACTAGTCAACGAATACATCTATAATGGACTTTTCTGCCTTTACTGGTGTTCCGACTTTTTTGGCTTCTGCAATGTTTTATCTATGTATTGAAATTGAGACATAAATTTCTACTAAATTGCAATACCGGATAATTGTTTATGGTTCTACAATCAAGCTTCAAAAAACAACCCCATAACTTATTTATACTAGCGGCTTTACTACTTTTTATTATTTCTTTTTTTCCAGGCGGCCGGGTTATAGATATTCACTTGCACGATACTATGGTTGTGATCTCTATGACCCATTTCTTTTGGGCATTAGCCATTGTCCTCGTATGGGTTTGGATGATTTATCTGTTTACAAACAATATCTTATTGACTAAATATTTAACCTGGATTCATATTATAACAACTTTAATTGTCTTGATTGCTTTGATATCAGCAATGTTATTAGAAAAAGAACCTCGACATGAGGATATAACCTGGAAAACCATAGAAAATGATTTGCGTAAAGAAGAAATAATCATTCAAACATTTTCAATTCTGTTTCTTATTGGACAAATTGCTTTCCTATTAAATTTGCTTGGTGGGTTTTGCAAACGTGTATTCAATCGAAAATAACAACGACTCGCTACCCTGAGGATATAAAGCAGTCCTTTAGCCCTTTCGCCTGTGTTGGTGTTTACCACGAAGGAGATCAATAGTTTCTTTAATTCAGTTTATATTTTCTCAGTAAGGTATTAAGAGGTTCAACAAACAAAAAAGGATTCTTATCAGGTTCTACTCCGATATTCAAATGTCCATTCTTACAAGGGATCAGTAAAACAAAAAAATTGCCATAGCGGATAATAAAATATTCAGGTCCTCCGCAATCTATGTTACCCCGTTGCGAAGCAAGTTTAGCTATGTATCTTATATGTTCAGATATTTCAAACGCTTCATTCATTAACTTCTCTTTGTCTTTCATAATTTTTTCTTACAATGTTGATATGTTTCTGTTTAACTTCAACTCCAGTTTTTCAATCGGCTTCTTTTCCCGCTGACATAACCCGGAATACCAGCACTGCAGAAAACCATGGCCCTTAGCGGAACTTGTAAAGCAATACTTTAAACTTTCATCAATCAGAAAAATGGATAAATGGACTTATCAAATTGACCAAACTACAAAAAAGTTCATAGAGACTTTCAGTGATCTAAACTCAGAACAACTTAATTGGAAACCGGATCCAGGGACCTGGAGCATTGCGCAAAACATTGCTCATATCATTCTTTTGAACAAATCTTACTTTCAAAAATTTGAAAAAATAAAACTGGGGACAAACAATATTCCTATAGCTACGAGGCTTCGATATTGGTTTACGTTTGCCCGAAATCCGATCATACCCTATACCGACACCCATAGAATAAAGCGGGCTAAAACTTATGAATTTTGGGAATCTGCTAAAACAGATTACACAAAAGATATTTTTACTGACTTCCAAATGCACCAGGCTGAGTTTAAAAAATACATCGCTGAATTAAAAGACAGAAACGGCAAGACATTGATGCCCTACCCCGGAAACGACGCTTTTATATTTACGCTTGAATCAGCTTTTGATTTACTGATAGATCATGAAATAAGACATTATAATCAGGCTAAAGAATTATCAGTTAAAATGCTTCTAAGTACCAGGAAATAATATAACCTTGTATCAGGCCGAAGAACATCTACCGCCAACAGTAAGTTTTTTTATCTATGCTGATGTTTAAATAAAATAACATGGCGTGGTGGATGTAGTGAGCTCTGAGCCTGACGAAGAGCCAAACGATCTTCATTGGCGACTCGAATAGCTGGTTTCAGACCTGGTTCATTTAATAATTAAAAATTGAAGTCCAATGAAAGATAAAGTAATTCATCACAGCAGTTCAAGCAATGCAGTGTATGGCCTGGGTTTTATCGGTGCCGCCATCTACTATATTATGCAGGCAACCGGTTTTTGGATGGGCGTATTAGGTTTCCTGAAAGCATTGGTATGGCCAGCCTTTCTCGTGTATGAAGCGCTGAAGAAGTTAGGGGCATAAGTTCTTCAGGTGGACTTTGCGATCGTGTTTTAAAAAAATGACTGTTCTTGTTTGCTGTGAGGTAAGCTCACGTGTAATTCCCGCATTTAACAGACCATGAAGAAATGTTTTCATTGACAGGTGATAGCTTGAATGGAAAGGTACAAATTTTAATCAGGGCAAATGCCATCATCCAATTTGTGGGAACTGTTTAAAGGAAGTCATTCGTGAGCGGGACCACGTCCTAGAAAACTATTAACCGGATATCTGAGCAATGCGATCGTATGAGGATTGTAATTTTCGACCTTATCTTTGACTCAATTTTTAAAATAGGTGTGTCGAGGGATGCCTTTTGAATAATATTTTTACCATCAAACACCGGCCTACCCTCCCGACACAAACATGGATTAACAACAGCCAGGATTTACTATTATGAATAAACGACTAGCTATCTTATTAGCCTGTACCAGTATAATTTTTTCCTGCCATCTGCGAGAAACCCCTTTTCAAAAGGACCTGGCTTTCCTAAAGAAATACGACAGGGTTATTGTGCTCTCCCAGGGTAATTCGAAAGTGATCGTATCGCCTAAATACCAGGCAAAAGTTTTTACATCCACTCCTGGCAACGGCGAGAGTTTTGGCTGGATCAATTACAAAGCCTTTGATGCAGCGCCTGACCCGCACATGAATGCCTATGGTGGCGAGAACCGCATATGGCTGGGACCTGAAGGAGGACCGTTCTCACTTTTTTTCCCGAGAGGATTCGTAATGAACTTTGCCAATTGGAGAATACCGGCTGCTTTTGATACCGAACCATGGGACCTGGTTTTGGCCTCTGACAACATGGCCCACCTAAAAAAAGAGATGCAGCTCGTGAATTATTCCGGCACGGAGCTGGCACTCACTGTGGACCGGGAAATACGGATGCTTGACAAACCTGCTATTGAACAATTGCTCAGCACCCATTATGGCGACGATGTAAAAGCAGTAGCCTATTATACAGAAAACAGCGTGACTAATACCGGCCAGCTTGAATGGACCGATTCCACCGGGATGCCCTGTATCTGGATCCTTGATATGTTTCCACCTTCGCCCAATACGACAGTCATTATCCCCTATAAAAAAGACAGTACCCGGAAACCCGCCAATACCGGTTATTTCAATGAAATACCTCCGGACCGCATAAAGTATGCTAACAACACATTGTTCTTCAAAGCAGATGGCAGGCTGCGAAGCAAACTTGGTATTCCTCCCGTTTCAGCCAAAAACATTGGCGGCAGTTATGATGCAGATAAAAAGACGCTTACTATCACACTTTTTGATATCAGTCCCACGGCCCAATATTTGAACCAGGAATGGGATACAAAAAAACCTCCTTTCAGTGGGGATGCCGTGAATGCCTATAACGATGGCCCGATCGAGGATGGAAGACAGCTCGGGCCATTCTATGAACTGGAATCGGTTTCGCCGGCCGCCTTTTTAGCACCCGGCCAGGCACTCTCCCACCGGCATAGTGTTTTTCATTTCTCCGGCGATGAAAAAGCGATCGATCCTATATGTTGGCAAACGCTTGGCGTTTCCCTGCAGCAGGTTAAGAACATCTTCAAATAAAATACCTGGTTAGCTATTCATTACCTTATCGACGGGTTAGCGCTTGGTGTAAAAAAAGATAAATATTATTTTTTGGCCAGGCTATTTTTAAATTTAGTAAACCGGGAAACAGGCATACTTGTATCCGATTTAAAAGGAAAGTAATCCAACACATCATATTTCCATACGTTGGTAGGAAATATGACGACAAGATTGGCAGTCTTCTTTCCTATATTTTTGAATGCATGCGGCATCCCTGCAGGAATATTAACTATATAGGGAGCTTCGATAGTAAATAATGTATCACCTAAAGCATACAGTATGTCACCATCCAGCAAAACATGTGCTTCTTCTCCTTCATGAGAATGCATAGGTGGCGCCCCATTTGGAAACGTTTCTGTGATACCTATCGTAAGATTCTTGTATCCATTCCGCCGCCCTTCCATAACATGCACATATTCACCAGGCCCCGGATTAATCACCGGTAATTGTTCTAACCGAACTGCGTAGTCAGAATAATATTTCTTTCCCGACGTGTCAAAGGGGCTTGGTACGGTACGTCTTTCCAATACTTTAAGCTGGTGATGCTGCGCATTTAAAAGAGCAATAACAGAGTCAGCCACTTGTTTATCTTCTTCCACTAAGAATTTCATTGGGAAGGTCTCCCTTGTTTTATCAGTATCTGATGTATCAGCTTTATTTTCTTTTTTATCGCCGGTACAGGCGTTAAGGAATAATGCAGTGGCTATCAGCATTATTAAAATTGATTTTTTTATCATATTCTATTGTTTTAATTATATGATTGTGCAAAAAATCGTCTCTAAAGCCTGGCGGATAAGGGAAACCCTGTTCTCAACGCCAGGATCATTCTTAGACTTCAACAATAACACCCGTGAATTTTATAGAGTATTGAGTAGTGTGTTGGAGTGGGATTAATATCCATTAGGGTTACTAAAAATAACTTTTAAAAGATAGAAACAAAAATATTCTTATTCGCAGCCCGAAAAAAGTTTTGAAGGATCATGGTTGATTTTATTATCAAAAAGCAGCTATAAATCATAACTGCCCTGGTGAAGCGGGAACTGCTTAAGCAGCCCGTTCTTTTTAGTAATATTGAGAGAATGTCTTCCAACGACGTGTCCGCTCTGGCACAAATTAAAACAAGGAAACTCGTCGATGAAACAAATTGATCAAAATCAGGTAAAAAAAACCCCCGATCAAATATGTGGGGGGTAAATATTTTCTTCTAAAAATTATTTTGTTGCCGGCGGCATGAAAGTCGGCACTGCATTTTTTATTGGGTTTACACTTTTCAAGTAAGCGAAAATTGCTTTTAACTCATCATCAGAAAAATTTTTAATGCTTGGCCATGGCATTGGTGGCAACAAAGGTCGTGAACCTTCAATGCCTTTATAAATACCATTCCGGAGAGCATACATAAATTGTTCTTCTGTCCATGACCCTATACCAGTTGAGTCGGGAGTAATATTTGCGGAAAATGAAACACCCCATGGACCCACCCATGAAGTAAGAGTTTGGGTAGCAAATACTCCTTTTGTCTGAAGGTCTACCCTATCCACAGGCGGTATTGGCATTTGAGCCGGATGCCCTGATAATAATAATGAACTATCGTCGACAGGTCCCTGGGCGGTCATCTTCTTTGGTGTATGGCAATCGCCACACCCGCCAGTCAACACAAGGTGTTCTCCCCATTTTACCTGACTTCCATAACCGCCAGACTCAGTCCCGGTTGTTACATTATTGTCAACTTTTTTTTCATCTGTGCATTGCATTAATAACAAAACTGCACAGATCAACATACAAGTAATGATAGAATTTTGTTTCATAAATTTTAGTTTTGGATGATATCAAAAGCTACGATTTATTTTTGAAAAAGGTATGCTGAAAAATGACAAAAGAACAAATTGGGTATTTAGATTATAAACATACCGACCACCATCCGGCAATTTAATAGTTAGAGGATATAAAAAATAAGATAAAAAGATGAAGTACTTTCTTCATCTTTTTATCTTTTTATCTCATTTTTTTTTATCAATACCGCTGTACTACCCGGAACAAAAACCGTTTCGGCTCACCCATCACTCCACCCGCTTCTCTTCTTTTTTTCAACGCATCTGACTTGTAGTAGGCAAAAGCTTTGGCAGTATCCATTACGGCCGTTACCAATACTACTTTTTTATTGTCGTCTGCATCATGGCCATATGCTCTTGTAGTTATGCCATTATCTATTCTTTCCTGCTTACCTTCTTCAAATGCTTTTTGCCAGGCATCCCAGTCTTTAACAGTAAACGTGGTCCTGGACCGCATGTCCGAACTGATAACAGCAGTATCCTGGAAAGTCATTGTAACAAAAGAGAACGAAGGCGCTCCTGTTACACCACCTTTTTGCATAGCTTTTTTAAGGCTGGGGTCTTTGGCAAATGCTTTTGCTTTGGCCATATCATCACATTTAACGGCTACCAACACCATATTAGGATCGTCTATACCCCGGCCAATTACATAACTATGTATGCCATTAGCAAGGCGCAGGGAATCATGTTCATCGTAAGAAGCTTTCCATTTTGCAAAATCGGACACCTTGTGTGTTGCTACCATCATACTTTGCGGTGTGGTAACAATAGTATTTACTTCTGGTGTAACCGCATTGGTAGTGGTGATACTGTCAGCCGCAGTGGAGTCAGTACTGGTTGTTTCTTTACTTCCATCTCCACCACAGGAGGTTAAAAAAAATAAAAGGGCTGTGCAAAATAGCATGCCGGTAAATCTGAACTGCTTCATTGATTTTGGTTTTAATGATTAATAAATAGTAGGGCCGGGAAAAAGTGTTACACGGGGTAAAGGGCAATAAATGTACCTTTTATTAAATTCACGTCGAATTTTTATTCAGTCCCGGGAATCACCACTCCTCTTCCCCGCCGGTTGTCCATTGGGTATGACAACTCCTTTGCCCTTGTGTGGGTGTTCCCAAACTGTAAACTGCCTTTGCTGATGTTGCTGCAGCTTTGTTTACAAAACAAATGTCGTAAACTACCCTGAAATTGACGTTTTTACACCGTTACTATTTATTCATAGAAAGTACGTTTGCTATAATTATTGAGGAATGAAAACAGCATTTGACAAAACAAAGAGATGAATTGATTAGCAGAATCAATATGCTTAATGAAAACACTACGGCTTATAAGCATAACCATCTACGGCTATTTAATAGTT
>CAMLEX010000152.1 GCA_946479055.1 uncultured Bacteroidota bacterium
AGATGAAGCGGAAAAGACTGCTATGATCACTGTAATTCATCCCCGCAATAATTATATCAACCGTCAATCGCCACGGCTAAAACACCAGCATCATATTGTTGCCTCCAATCTTGATCAATCATTACTGGTGGCTACCTTAAAAGAACCAAGGACATCACAGGGTTTTATTGATCGGTTCTTAGTCGCTTCAGAAATGTTTCATGTAAAAGCTTTGATTGCGTTTAATAAATCTGATCTCTTTAAAAAGAAAGAGCAGGAAAAGTTTGAACAGATGAAGGAAATGTATGCGGCGGTGGGGTACAAAGTTTTTTTAACAAGCACCAAAGAAAATACCGGTATCGAAGAACTGAAAAAAGAGTTGAAAGATAAAACCACCCTTATCAGCGGCCATAGTGGCGTAGGTAAATCGTCTTTGCTGAATGTTATTTTCCCCGATATGAATTTAAAAACGCAGGGAATAAGCGGGTGGAGTGGTAAGGGTCAGCACACTACTACATTTGCTGAAATGTTTGACCTTTCATTCGGCGGTAGAATCATTGATACGCCGGGTATGCGGGAGTTTGGTCTGGTGGATATTTCCAAACAGGAAGTATCTCATTATTTTCCTGAAATGCGGACAAGGCTCAACGATTGTCAATTTAATAATTGCCTGCATGTAAATGAACCGGATTGCGCTATTAAAGAAGCTGTCGCTAATGGGGAAATCAGTGAAGACCGGTATATCAGCTATGTTAATATTATGGAATCAATCGAAAAACCTCTGTCTCCTAAAGGAGGAAAATAGAACCCCAGTCTCTGCCGCGGCGGGGAACTTAGATCGTGAATGCTTATTTGTAATCACTTTTCATTAAAATACCGAAGGCCTCAGTAAGGTTTTACGAATACCAGTAAGATTTTTTGTATAAGCAGGGCTGTGCGTTGGTGGCTTCCGCTATGGAGGGAAGTCGGAAGGGGCTGTGAAGGTTGTCGATTAGTGGCCTCCCTTTTAGGAAGAGGTGGTCCTGCCAAAATGGACCACGACAAGTTTTCTAAGCTATATTCTTAACAGGGTTAAACATTTTTCCTTCCAATATATTCGCCAGTTCAACTACGGCCAGGTTTTCTTTTGGCAAGGCAGCACCGGTTTTGGTAGGATGAACAGATATCCCGTTATAAATATTGTAATGCAAAGTAAGGGGGTGCCCTTTGTATTTAAAATCCCAATTAATGGAATCAAATTCATCTTCCTTATTCAAAAATTTAATACGGAGATCTTCATTGATGATGCCAGCAACCTGGTAGAAAAGATTTAATCCACCATCATCAGCAAGAATGGCTTCAGTACATCCAAGGGTAGTTCGTAAAGTGAGACTCATAGTAATAGTTTTTTAGGGTATTTAATGGGTTTACTATAAGACTTGGATCAGGTTAAAAAGGCTGCTCGGGCCTATATTAACTTTTAAATTTTTTTGCTTTCCGGGCAGCTTTTTCTGCATCGGGATCACCGGCCGCTAATTTTTCAGCCCCGATATTTTTGCCATTCGTGGGGCAACCATATTTTGGCTTGAACAAATTGCAGGAAGCAAGAATCAACATCAAACCTGCCAGCACTATTATCGTCATGATATTTTTCATACGTAAAAACATATTGATATAACGAAAATAGAAACTATAAATTGCTTTTACTATAGTAGAAATACGGATTGCAGAGTTCTAAGTTTTAAAGTTTTGAAGTTCAGTGAATAGACGCTCTAACAAACTTTTAAACTCCAAAACTTTATAAACTTTTCTCTTTATACCAACCGGCATATTTAATATAATTATCTGCTATCCGGTTGATCTCACCGCTGATCAATTCCTCTGAAATAGCCTTTATCTTTTTTGCAGGAACTCCCGCATAAATGCTGCCCGCTTCACAGATCGTATTTTCCAATACAACAGCTCCGGCTGCTATGATCGTATTGCTATGTATGGTAACATTGTCCATAACGATTGCACCCATTCCTATCAACACATTGTCGTGTACTGTACACCCATGAACGATGGCATGATGGCCTATCGATACATTATTGCCAATAGTTGTGCCATATTTCTGGTAAGTACAATGAATGCAAGCTCCATCCTGTACGTTTACCTTATTACCCATTTTTATAAAATTGACATCGCCCCGCACCACCGCATTGAACCATATGCTGCACTCATCACCCATGATCACGTCTCCGACAATGGTGGCATTGGGAGCGGTAAAGCAATTGTTTCCAAATTGAGGGTGTTTGTTTTCTACAGGAAGTATTACAGGCATGGTATATAGTTTATAGTTTGAGGTTTGTAGTTTATGGTTACGGGCTTCAGTACTACTATCAGCTTAGTTGCGTCGCACACTTCGAGGTTCTGTTCGCTGCTCAGCTATACTCTTTTTCTCTTTCACTCCTTGACCTCTAAGCTCTGCAAATTAGATAAAATCTTTGCGTCCTTGCGCAATCTTTGCGTCCTTTGCGTGAAATAAAAAAGGTCAACTATATACGGCCGTCAAATACCAGTAGAGAATTAAACCTATCAATTATATTCATGAACCAACGGGAACTTTTTTTGAAGCATGTAGCCCAGACATCACCAGCTCCGCTAGCACTTCAAATAGTAAAGGCCGAAGCTGCTATGCTGTATGATATTAACGGTAAGGAATATATTGACCTCATTGGTGGTATCAGTGTAGCTAATACAGGTCATCGTCATCCAAAAGTGATAAAAGCTATTCAAAAACAACTCGACGCTTATCTTCATATTATGGTCTATGGCGAGTTTGTAGAAACGCCGCAGGTACAATATGCCAAATTACTCACGGATCATCTTCCTTCCTCACTTAATTCCGTTTATTTTACCAACTCCGGTGCTGAAGCGGTGGAAGGCGCAATGAAACTGGCCAAGAGAGTAACGAAAAGAACTCAGTTCATTGCTTTCAATAATTCGTATCATGGGTCTACACAAGGAGCATTGAGTATAATCGGCAGTGAATACTGGCGCAATGCTTTTCGTCCTTTATTACCGGATATATTGCATCTGGATTATGGTTCTTTTGAAGCGTTGGAGTTTATAACAGTACAAACGGCCTGTGTGATTGCAGAAACGGTGCAGGCTGAAGCTGGTGTTATTGCACCATCCAAAGAATGGATGCAGGCTTTGCGAAAAAAATGTACAGAAACAGGAACATTATTAATCCTTGACGAAATACAAGCCGGTTTTGGCCGTACGGGTAAACTTTGGGGCTTTGAGCATTTTGATATTGTTCCTGATATTATTTTATTAGGTAAAGCTTTAGGCGGTGGTATGCCACTCGGTGCTTTTATCGCTGATAAAAAATGGATGGATACTTTTACTGAGAATCCTGTACTCGGTCATATTACTACATTCGGTGGTCACCCGGTTTGTTGTGCAGCAGGAATGGCCGCTATGAATGCTCTGCTGGAAGAGGGGATGCTGAACGGGATTCAACAAAAAGAAAAATTATTCCGATCGTTATTGGTTCATTCAAAAATAAAAGCGGTTCGTTCGTTTGGTTTATGGCTGGCTGTAGAATTTGATGCCTTTGAAACAAATAAAAAGATCATTGATGCCTGCGTAGCCAACGGCGTTTTGACTGACTGGTTTTTATTCGCTGCCGGTTGCCTTCGTATTTCACCTCCATTGATTATTTCAGAACAACAAATAAAGCGAGCCTGTTCTATTATTATAGAAGCAATAGCAGAGTAAGTGCAAAACTTACAGCTTAAAAGAGATTTTCCTTATATTACTTAATTTATCCACCTCCAAAATTAATATTATGAGAAAAATTGTTTTGCTCGTAGCAGCTATTTGTCTTGTTGTAAGTTCTTTTGCAGCATTTACACTGGAAACCCCACCTCTCAAAGCAAGCGAAGTGTTTATTACGATTGGCAAGAATAGCGAAAAAATTTCTTTACTTGATCTTTCCCGAATGAATGTTAAAGATTTGCAGCAACTGACCGGAAAAAAAATGAAATTTTTCGATAAGCTGGCTTTTAAAAGAGCGCAGAAACAATTAAAAAATAATATAAACTACGACGGGACTTTCAATTCAAAGAAGATCGAAAAATTCATAAAGAAAGGAAGAGGTGATGGTGAAGGGTTTCAGGCCGGTGGCTTTTTTCTTGGATTCTTATTAGGTTTGATAGGCATATTAATTGCTTATTTGATTAAGGATGATCAGAAAAGAAATCGGGTCAAGTGGGCTTGGATAGGTTTTGGAGCCTGGATTGCTATTTTACTGGTATTGATTGCAGCTGGCGGTGGTATGTATTATTAGAGTAATGAAAATTTAAATAAAAAAGGTTGATTCTACAGGAATCAACCTTTTTTATTGTAAGAACTTTATAAAAATCAAACCAACTTATAAAAGCCAGCTGCTAACAATCCCCCAATAATAGGTCCCACCACAGGTATCCACGCATATCCCCAATCGCTATTTCTTTTTCCCGGAATAGGCAAAACAAAATGTGCGATACGTGGCCCCAAATCTCTTGCAGGATTAATTGCATATCCTGTCGGTCCGCCTAAAGACAAACCAATGCCTAAAACCAATAAAGCTACCGGCAATGCATCCAATGCTCCCAATGTGGCGGCAGATTTTGACATAGTCAATGCGCCAAACAAAAGGATAAATGTTCCGATGATCTCTGTAAGTAAGTTGTATAAAGGATTGCGGATAGCAGGAGCCGTACTGAACACGGCAAGCTTAAGATCTTTATCTGCCGTTTGATCAAAATGTTGTTTATAGGCTATCCAAGCAATGACAGCACCGGTAAAAGCGCCGCCAAACTGTGCGGCCAGATAAGTGGGCAGCAACGATGGATCAAAATCGCCAAATACAGCCAGGCCAATACTTACAGCTGGGTTTAAATGGCCGCTGCCCCCTAAAGAATTGGAAGCATAAACGCCAAGAAATACAGCCATCGCCCAACCAAATGTGATGACGATCCAACCACTGTTCTGACCTTTTGTTTTATTAAGTACTACATTGGCTACTACACCTGCTCCCATAATGATGAGCAATGCAGTGCCGATAAATTCACCGAGAAATGGAGACATAATCGTAAATTTTTTATGATTTATTGTTAGCAGTTACTGGTTTCCGTTTACAGGGAACTGGCAACCGGTAAATATTTGCTTATTGTTTATTGTCAAATTGTTTATTCCGTCCAGGCTTGTGCTGCTTTCACCGCTTTCTTCCAGTTTTTCTGCAGTTCATTTCTTTTCTCATCATCCATTGCCGGAACGAAAGCTTTATCCTTTTGCCAGTATTGTTGTAACTCATCCATACTTTTCCAATAGCCAACAGCCAGCCCAGCAAGATAGGCGGCACCTAAGGCGGTTGTTTCTGTTACTTGTGGTCTTATTACCTGTGTATTTAAAATATCACTTTGAAATTGCATCAACTGGTTATTAACTGTAGCGCCACCATCTACACGAACTTCTTTGATTGGCAAACCTGCATCAGCTTCCATTGCTTTCAGCAGATCCATGGATTGAAATGCTATGCTTTCAATAGCTGCTCTTGCAATATGTGCATCTGTTGACCCTCTTGTAATACCAACAATAATCCCTCTTGCATGCTGATTCCAGTAAGGGGCGCCAAGTCCTGTGAATGCAGGAACAAAATAAACGCCACCATTATCTTCTGCCTTTACTGCCAGTGCTTCTACATCAGCGGATGTTTGTATAATCTTTAATCCATCCCTTAACCATTGAACGACCGCACCACCAATGAATACACTTCCTTCTAAAGCATACTGCACCTCACCATTTACTTTCCACGCAATGGTAGTAAGCAAATTATTTTTTGATGCAACAGGTTTTGTTCCTGTATTCATCAGCATAAAACAACCCGTGCCATACGTGTTTTTCACCATTCCAGGTTGTGTACACATTTGTCCAAACAAAGCGGATTGCTGATCGCCGGCAATACCGCTGACAGGAACAGGAGTAGCTGTTAATATATTTTCTGTATGTCCATAAATTTCACTGCTTGATCTTACTTCGGGCAACATGCTTTCTGGTATGCCAAATAATTTCAAAAGATCCTGGTCCCACTGTAGTGTATGGATATTGTATAATAATGTTCTTGATGCATTGGATACATCAGTAGCATGTACTTTACCATTGGTGAGTTTCCAAAGTAACCAACTATCAATGGTCCCAAAACATAATTCACCTTTTTGTGCTTTATCTCTTGCGCCTTCTACATTGTCCAAAATCCATTTTACTTTGGTGCCGGAGAAATAAGCATCAGTAACCAGTCCTGTTTTTTCTTGAATGTTTTCAGCATAACCCTCTTTTTTTAATTTATCACAATAGTCAGCTGTTCTCCTGTCTTGCCATACTATTGCATTGCAGATCGGAAGATGCGTATCCCTGTCCCAGACAACTGTTGTTTCTCTTTGATTGGTGATGCCGATAGCAGCTATATCTGCAACAGTTAAACCGGCTTTCAATACTGCTTCCGTAGCAACACCCAGTTGTGTGCTCCATATTTCATTCGCATCATGCTCTACCCAACCCGGTTGCGGAAAAATTTGTGTGAATTCTTTTTGTGCGGTAGCGACAATACTTCCTTTCTTATCAAAAATTATAGCTCTTGAGCTCGTCGTTCCCTGGTCCAGGGATAAAATGTATTTGGCCATTGCAATCGTTTAATCGTTTTTATAAAATTAAATATAAGTTGTTAGTCGGAAAGTCAGAAAGATCGGAGTCCGAAAGAATTTTCCCTGAGTTGAAATAGTCTTTCGAACTGACTTTCGGACGCCGGTTTTTCTATAGCTGAGAAAAATAATTCGGATAGTCCGTGATGATCCCATCGACTCCCAATTGTTTCATCTTTTTCATTTCCTCCAATGTATTCACCGTCCAGGGAATGAGCTTGATATTTCTTTTATGACATTCTTTCACCAGTTCTGGTGTCACCAATGAATAATGAGGGCTATACATCTGTGGTGAATAACCCAGTTCATTCAACTGCTGTTCAAATGATCTTTTATCTTTATCGGAAATCAGCACGGCCGTTACAATGTTAGGATATTTTTTATGCAATATTTGTAAAGGCCTGAAATCAAAAGATTGCAGGTAACTGCGATCTTCTATCTTTTTTTCTTTTACTACCTGCATTACCAGGTCTACTGTTTCTTCTACCGGCGGTTGTTTCGTGCCATCATAAGCCGCATTTGTTTTCAATTCAATATTGTACATTACTGGTTTGCCAATGCTTTTTGCATACCAGTCCGTGGAGTCTATCAACTCTCCCAGCAGTGGTTTGTAAGCCGGTATTTTTTGTTGCTGCGGAAAATCTTTGTGGGGTTTCAGGCCCACATCATATTTTTTAATGCTATCATAATTCATCTGGTAAAGCAAGTGTTTCTGCGCATCTTTACTATCCAGGTGTTTTCCATCAGGAGTAGTGCTGATGTCCGGGTGAAAATAGATGTCATGAGAGATGACCACTTTTTTGTCTTTGGAAATAAGTACATCTACCTCTACGGTGTTTACATCATAATCCAATGCCTTGTACATGGAAGGGATCGTATTTTCCGGCATCAATCCTCTTGTGCCACGGTGACCTTCTTTGTTGAAGGCAGGTAATTTCATATGTGAAGAGCTATTCGAATTGCTCGGTTGAGACGAATTGCACGCAGCTAAGAGTATTAATCCTGTTCCTGCTATTATCAAAGGGGTCTTCATGTATTTATTATTTTAACCAGGTTTTTAATAAGGATGCCCATAATGCATAACCTGCAGCATTCAGGTGCAGCCCATCCATGGTGTATTTCTTTTCTAATTTTTTATCGGCATTTAAAAAATGTGGATGCAGATCAATCATTGTGATCTTTTCTTCTGATGCGATTTCCTTTAACCGGCTATTTACATACAAAATATGTTCATCTTTATTATAATGATTTTTGAATTGAGTGAACTCATTATTGACCGGCAATAGTGTTTGAAAATATATTTTAGTAGCAGGCGATGTTGATTTGATGCGCTGAATGATTTTTTTATAATTGTTTACAATGACCGAATCGGGAATATTTCGCTGAATATCATTGATACCAATCAGGATAAATAATTTGGCAGGTTTGCCTTCTGTTACTTCATCCAATCTTTCCAGTATTCCGAAAGTAATATCACCGGAAATGCCACGTTTTCTTGCATTCGACACACCTAGCAATTCATTCCAGTCTGTTCCGGCTGTGATGCTATTGCCTAAAAAAATAATATCGGTTAAGGCATTCGGAAAACTCTGGAACTGTTCTACTTTAATAGCATAATTGTTCGGACGAACTGTACTGTCCCACTGTAGTGCTTGTGTTTGTGACTGAACAGAATGAAAAATAAAAAAGAAAATGAATGTCAAGACAAGTTTCTTCATAGTTAAATAGTATGTGTTGAAGTATATTTTTTACCAAAACGATCTGTTGCAAATACTTTTATTTCTTTGGTTGTTGCAGGAATGATGGCTTTAAACATATGTTCTGTTTTCCTCGGTTCTGCAAAGCCTCTTGGCTTGGGCAATTCAGGGCCAATCAAAGTAGAATAGGCGAGTGGATCAAAACCCTCAAATTGTTCCAACGAGCCTTGGTTACTTCCATCTACCCAATATTCCGTTTTCCATTCCGGGTCATGATTCCAGATATTTACCTGTAACTGTTTTTCATCATTTGCATCGTTTACAAAAATTTTCATCTGGTGATCGGCTGATTCACCGGTTGATTGATAATGCCAGCTTAATTCTGTTCCATTTACTTTATAAACACCATAGCCGCAAGGTGTGCCATCTCCACAGATAGAACCCGTCCACCAGGCGCCGCAAACAGTACCATGATTATGTTCAAAAATATTCCCGTTGATTACATTGCGGTGATAGTGTGTATGACCCGACATGATATGCACTTTCCTGTCTGCGAGGAGTGCATACAGGGCCTCATTATTTTTTATACCATTGTGAACAGGTATATGCGCACATATAACCAGCAGGTGTTCATTGGGAACAAATGAAAGATCTTTCTGCAGCCAGTCCAGTTGATTTTGTGAAATATAGCCATCATATTCCCTGTCTTTACCCAAATATCTAACATCATCCATTACTACATAGTGCACTTTACCGCGATTGAAGGAATAATGCGTGGGGCCATACATTTGCTGGAAGGATTGATCAGATGTATCAT